>JAIDIR010000250.1 GCA_029052615.1 Clostridia bacterium
CTATCTGCGTTGCCGTCAGCCTTTTGCGGTTTTCGATTGATATTAAATGACTTTCGTTCTGTTCCATAAAAAATACACCTCGCTTTAATATATTTCAGCGGGGTGCATATTATGAAATTTTAAGATTTTTTAACGCGCTTTTTGGGCAGCGGCGTTACCTGTTTTAAAATGCCTACGACCTTTTCGGTGAGGTCGGTATTTTCGATATCGAGAATATAATGCTCCTTTGCGCCATCGTACGGATAGCCTTTATCCGCTTCCGACATAAGCTCTTCAAGCTCCTTTACCTGCTTTACAAAAACGGTGTTGTCGCAGACTAAAAGCACGGGCTTACCTTCGATATAGACCATATATTCGCCGAACATCTTTTTGTAAGTTGCTTCCTCGCCGCGCAGCTGTTCGCAAACGAATTGTATATAAGACAAATCGGTAGCCATTACTCTTCCTCCGCCTGCGGTGTTTGCTCGGCAACGGGCGCTTGCTCCTCAACCTCGTCAGAATAAGCGTAAAACACCTGACAGGGTCCGTCGTCGCTGACGAGCACCTGCTTTTTGCGGTACTTGAAAAGAAGTATGCCGGTGACCCACAAATCGCCTATGCAACCGCCGAAATGCAGCGAGAAAAGCATTATAATAACCAATGCCCAAACGTTGTCGGGCAGCAGGCAATACGCAATTATCATCCAGATGCTGTGCAGAACGAAGGGCGCAAGCGTGGCGATTAAAGAAGTCTTTTTGTTTACGTACCCTTCCTTAAGTCCGCAATAAGCGACCGTCAAGGTCATTCCGAATCTCAGCTTTTGTCTGGTAAGAAGCTTATACGCCGCGCCGTGAGTAAGCTCGTGCACGACTAAATACAATATCATGCTTACGCAGAACACAGCCGCCGCAATTAAGAGTATTACCGGATCTTCATTGTAAAACTGATGGCTGTTTAAACCGTATTTGGCAAGATATAAAGCCACGATTAACGCTAAGGCAATTGCCCCCGCAATGACGTTTAACACGACGCCGACCGAGGTCTTTTTTGCGTCTATGCGGTAGTCCTCCTTAAAGCCCTGCGGCAGGTCCTTATAATAATTTGCAAGCTTTTGCTTTTCCATTACTCTAAGCCTTTTTTAGCCTTTGCGTTTGCCTTGGCGCGCAGCTCGCTGTCGAGTATGCGCTTTCTAATACGGATATTTTTGGGCGTGATTTCCAGAAGCTCGTCGTCGCCGATAAATTCAAGACACTCTTCAAGGCTCATTTTCTTGGGGGTGATAAGCCTTAACGCGTCGTCAGATGCCGAAGAACGGGTATTGGTGAGGTGCTTGGTCTTGCAGACGTTGACGTTTATGTCCTCGTTCTTGGGGCTTTCGCCTATGACCATGCCCTCGTACACGGGCGTGCCCGCGCCGATGAACAGTGCGCCTCTGCCCTGCGCGTTGAACAGTCCGTAGGTAACCGCTTCACCCGTTTCAAACGCGACAAGCGAGCCGGTGTTGCGGCGGCTTAAATCGCCCTTGTACGGCTGGTATTCGAAGAACACGCTGCTCATTATGCCCTCACCCTTGGTCGAGGTCAAAAACTCCGACTTGTAGCCGAACAGTCCGCGCGCGGGAATTAAGAATTCAAGGCGCGTGCGCGTGCCGATTGCCGACATATGCAAAAGCTCGCCCTTGCGGTTGCCCATACTCTGGAAGATTGCTCCGGTAGCTTCGTCTGGAACGTCGACTATCAGTCTTTCGACGGGCTCGCAGCGCACCCCGTCGATTTCCTTGTACATAACGCGCGGCGTGGATACCTGGAATTCGTAGCCGTCGCGGCGCATTTCCTCGATTAAAATGGAAAGATGCATTTCGCCCCTGCCGCACACGCGGTATCTGTCCGCCGAGTCGGTTTCCTCAACCTTTAAAGAGACGTCGCGCAGAAGCTCGCGGAACAGCCTGTCGCGCAAGTGGCGCGTGGTGACGAACTTGCCGTCCTTGCCCGCGAAAGGCGAATCGTTGACCGAGAAGGTCATTTCGACGGTGGGCTCGGTTATCTTGACGAACTTGTGCGGTTCGGGGCAGGTCGGCGAGCAAACCGTGTCGCCTATGTTTATCTTTTCAAGACCCGAAAAGCAAACTATATCGCCCGCCTTTGCCTCCTCGACGGGCTCGCGCGCAAGTCCTTCAATCTGGTACAGATTGACTATCTTACCCGCAACCTTGAGCTGGGGATTGTTGTAGTTGGTTAAAACGACGGCTTGTCCCGCCTTGGCAACGCCGCGCTCTATTCTGCCTATGCCTATTCTGCCGACGTAATCGTTATAGTCGATGGACGAACAGAGAATCTGCGTTTCGCCCTCGGTATCAACTTCCATAGGCTGGATATGTTCCAGTATGGTTTCGAAAAGGGGCGTTAAATCTTTACCCGGTACGTTTAAATCAAGCGTTGCCGTGCCGTCCCTGCCCGAGCACCATACGACGGGCGACATAAGCTGGTCGTCGGACGCGTTGAGTTCGAGCAACAATTCCAGAATTTCGTCCTGCACCTCGTTAAGGCGGGCGTCGGGACGGTCGATTTTGTTGACGACGATGATAAGTCTGTGACCCATTTCAAGCGCCTTTTGCATAACGAAACGGGTCTGCGGCATGGGTCCTTCCGCCGCGTCCACGAGCACCAGAACGCCGTTGACCATCATCATTACGCGCTCCACCTCGCCCGAAAAGTCGGCGTGCCCCGGAGTGTCCACGACGTTTATCTTTACGCCGTTATAGTGCAGGGACGTGTTCTTTGCAAGAATGGTAATGCCCCTCTCTCTTTCGATATCGCCCGAGTCCATTACCCTTTCTTCAACCGCCTGGTTGTCGCGGAAGGTGTGGCTCTGCTTTAACATTGCGTCGACAAGCGTCGTCTTGCCGTGGTCTACGTGCGCGATTATCGCCACGTTTCTCAAATCTTCTCTTAACAAAATTCTACCTCTATTTTTTGCGGAATTTATCCGTTGTATTGTCGTAAATCAAAATGAAAATTCGTTCTTTATGCTGCGGTCGAACAGCTTTAATATGACGTGCAGACAGTCGTGCTCGCCCTTGCCGAACTCGTCGGATTCGAAGCACCCCTCGTAAACGGCGTTGGTTATGGGCAGCTCGATATTGTATTTATCGCCCAGCGCCTTCATTGCCTTGGCGGTCATAACGCCCTCGGCAAGCTTGCCGAAGTGCTGACCCTTTGCCATCATTTCGCCGTACGTGCGGTTGTGGGAATAGGGCGAAAAAAGCGTCGTTTCGTAGTCGCCCAGATGCGCAAGACCGTAAGCCGACATTTCGTTGCCGCCCATAGCCTTTATAAGCTTTGCAACCTCGAACGCGCCCCTTGCCATTAAGGGACCCTTTAAGCTGGTGTAGCCGCTTCCGTCCAGCACGCCCGCGGCAATGCCCAGAACGTTTTTCGCCGCCGCACCCACTTCGGTGCCCAGAAGGTCGTTGCCGTAGTAAAAGCGGATTAAATTGGATTTGAAGTTTTCGGCAAGATATTTTTTAAGTTGGTCGTTGGTGCTGTCTATAATCATGCAGTTGGGCACGCCCGCCGTGAACGACTGTATGTGTCCGGGACCTACCCACACCGCGATTTTGTCGCTTTTAATTCCGCTGTCGGTCATAACCTCGGAAAGGCGCTTGCCCGTCGACTCCTCAATGCCCTTCATACACAGCACGAAAATCTTGTCGGCAACGGGGTGCTTTACGACCTTTTGCATAAACTCGCGCAGCGCCTGAGAGCTGATGGAAATGATTATAACCTCGCTTTCCTTCAAAGCGTAAGCAAGGTCGGAGGTCAGCGTTATGCTCTTATCGAGCGCGACGTATTCGTTTTTGCCCTCCGCCTTTAAAATGTCGTAGGACTCTCTGCCGTCTTCACCGTATAGTATTACGTTGTTTTTGAGTACGGTGGCGTGATACCAGGCGATGAACGAGCCCCACCTGCCGCAACCGAGCACGGAAATTTTCATTATGATTATCCTTAAATTTCTTTTCTTTCAACGAACGCGCGGGAAAGAGTTACCTCGTCGGTGTACTCGATTTCGCCGCCGATGGGTATGCCGTGGGCAAGGCGCGTAACGCGCACGTCCAGCGGCTTTAAAAGCTTGGAAATATACATTGCCGTGGCGTCGCCCTCCACGTCGGGATTGGTGGCGATTATAACTTCGGTCACGCCGCTAAGCCTTTCCAGAAGCTCCTTGATGCGTATATCGTTGGGTCCCACTCCGTCCATGGGCGAAATTACGCCGTGCAACACGTGGTAAACGCCCTTGTATTCCCTCAGCTTTTCCAAAGCTATGACGTCCTTGGGCTCCTTGACTACGCAGATAACCGATTTGTCGCGCTTTTTGCAGACGTCGCAAATCTCCTCTTCGGAAAAGTTTCCGCATACCGAGCAATAGCGCACCTTGGACTTGCATTCTAAAATGCTTTCGGCAAACTGCTTTGCTTCCTCGGGCGACATATCTATGATTTTATAGGCGTAACGCTGCGCCGTCTTTTTGCCAACGCCCGGCAGCTTGGAAAACTGGTTGATAAGTCTGCCGATAGGCTCGATAAAAGTATCCATTATAACAGTCCGTTAAGTGCGCCCATATTGCCGAGGGGACCCATCTTTTTCTGGTATTCCTCGTCCGCCTTTTTATAGCCGTCGTTTATGGCAGCCATAATGAGGTCTTCCAGCATTTCCACGTCGTCCTCGTCCGAAAGGTCAACCATTTCGGAAATTTTGCTGCCGAACTCTATACCGTTTATTACCTTTTTGCCGTTCATATAGACGACTACGGTTTCGTCGCCCTCTTCGCCGCCGCCCGAAAAACCGAGGACTTCCATTTCTTCAAGCTCCGCTTCCGCCTGTTGCATCTGCTCCTGAATTTTCTGAGCCTGCTTCATAACGTTCTGCATTCCGCCGTTGCCGCCTCTGAATCCTGCCATAAAAAAACTCCTTGTTTGTTTTGTTAAATTCTTTTACTTAATCTGTATATCGGTGCCCTTGAAATTTTCGCGGAGTTCGCCGATTGCCTTTTCGTACTTATCCTCGCCCTTTGGCTTTAAGCG
>JAIDIR010000251.1 GCA_029052615.1 Clostridia bacterium
CGTGCTTGCACGGCACGTAGTAGCACCGACCGCAGGGAGTGTACACAGAAGTACACGACCAAGGCGGCGCGGAGCGCGACACAGTATTGCGACGCTTATGAGCGGAGCCTTAGTACTTAGGTCTTTCCACGTAAGTGGTGTGCAGTAATTCGTGCGCCTTATGGCTGTTAGGCTCGCCGAAGAATTCCTTGTAAAGCGCCGTAACCGTGGCGTTATCGTGCGAGCAACGAACTTTGTTGTCCGAATCGTAATCGTAAAGCGCCTGTGCGCGCAGCGTTTTAAGGTCGACGGAATTGCGCACCTCGTCGTGAACGTAGGGCTGTCCGCCGCCGTTTACGCAGCCGCCGGGGCAAGCCATAATTTCAACGAAGGTGTAATCCTTTTCGCCGCTCTTCAAGCCGTCCAGAATAGTTCTTGCGTTGGCAAGTCCGCTTGCAACGGCAACCTTTACGGTCTTGCCGCCAAGCGTGTAAGTTGCTTCCTTCAAGCCCTGCGTTCCGCGAACTTCGTTGAACACGATGGGCTGATCGCCGTCGCCGAGAGCCATAGCCGCCGTTCTGAGAGCCGCTTCCATAACGCCGCCCGTAGCGCCGAAGATTGCGCCCGCGCCCGAAGCTAAGCCGAACGGGTCGTCGTAAGGCGTATCCGAAAGGTTTGCAAAGTCGATACCCGCTTCCTTAATCATCTTGGCAAGCTCGCGCGTGGTGATTGCGCTGTCGGTATAATTGCCCAGCTCCTCCCTGGTGACCTCGAACTTTTTAGCCGTGCAGGGAATGACCGAAACGACGTACAGGTTCTTGGGGTCGATATTGTTCTTTTTGCAGTAGTAGGTTTTAAGCAGTGCCGAGAACATTTCCTGAGGCGACTTGCAGGTGGAAAGGTTGGGTAAGAATTCGGGATAATAATGCTCGCAGAATTTTATCCAGCCGGGGCAGCAGCTCGTGAACATAGGCGTCTTGCCGCCGTTCTTTAAGCGGGCAAGCAGCTCGTTTGCCTCCTCCATTATGGTCAGGTCGGCGGTGGTGTCCATATTGAAGCACTCCACGTCGCCCAGCTGCTTTATAGCCGTAACCATTTTGCCTTCCACGTTGGTGCCCACGGGCAGACCGAACGCCTCGCCCAGCGTTGCCCTTACGGAAGGTGCGGTAAAGAATACTACCTTCTTGTTGGGGTCTACTATTGCGCCCCAGACGTCGGCAACCGAGCTCTTTTCATACAGCGCGCCTACGGGGCAGGCAACCACGCACTGACCGCAGTTTACGCAGGTGGTATGCGCCAGCGAAACGTCGAACGGCGAGCCGATAGTCTTTGCATAGCCCCTGTTCTTGGGACCGATTGCGCCTATGGTCTGCTTTTCGCAAGCCGCAACGCAGCGCGTACACATAATGCACTTGGAGTTGTCGCGCACGACCGACGGCGAAAGGTCGTCGATGGGCTTTATATCGTGGTCGGTGCCGAACTTGTCCTCTTCGGCGTTGTACTCCAAGGCGAGCTTCTGTAACTCGCAGTTCATGGAGCGCACGCAGGAAAGGCACTTCTTTTTATGCGTGGAAAGAATAAGCTCCAGCGTGGTCTTTCTGGATTTTCTGACCTTGGGGGTATTCGTTCTTACTTCCATTCCCTCCGCTACGGGATAGACGCACGCGGCGACCAGTCCCCTTGCGCCCGTCGCTTCGACGAGGCACATACGGCAGGAGCCGATGCACTGGATTTCCTTTAAATAGCACAGGGTGGGAATACGCACGTTGGCGAGCTTTGCCGCCTGCAATATAGTCGAACCTTCGGGCACGCTTACCGCAATGCCGTTAATTTTTAAATTTACCATTACTCTCTTCCTCCCTTATCTCTTCTCGATTGCGTTGAACTTGCAGTGCGCAATACACTGACCGCACTTGATACACTTCTTTAAGTCTATCTCGTGAGGGTTCTTGACCGCGCCGCTTATTGCGCTTGCGGGGCAGTTGCGTGCGCACAGCGTACAGCCGCGGCACTTGTCGGGGTCGATATAGTAGTTGAGAAGCGATTTGCACACGCCTGCGGGACAGTGCTTGTCGTGAATATGCGCGATATATTCGTCCTCGAAATGCGCAAGCGTAGACAGTATGGGGTTGGGCGCCGACTGTCCGAGCGCGCACAGCGACGAGCTCTTCATATGCTCGGCGATTTCCTTTATGTTTTCAAGGTCGCTTTCCTCGCCGTTGCCTTCGGTTATTTTGGTGAGCAGCTCCAGCATACGCTTGGTGCCTATGCGGCAGGGCGCGCACTTGCCGCAGCTTTCGTCTGCGGTGAACTCAAGATAGAACTTGGCGATGTCGACCATACAGGTGTCCTCGTCCATTACGATAAGTCCGCCCGAGCCCATCATGGAGCCGATTGCCACGAGGTTGTCGAAATCCATCTGAATGTCGATATACTTTGCGGGGATACAGCCGCCCGAAGGACCGCCCGTCTGAGCCGCCTTGAATTTTTTGCCGTGGGGTATGCCGCCGCCTATTTCGTCGATAATCGTGGACAGCTTGGTGCCCATGGGTACTTCCACCAGTCCTACGTTGTTAATCTTTCCGCCGAGCGCGAACACCTTGGTGCCCTTGCTCTTTTCGGTGCCGATGCTTGCAAACCACTCCGCGCCGTTCAGGATGATGGGCGCGATATTTGCCCACGTTTCAACGTTGTTCAAAAGCGTAGGCTTGTCGAAAAGTCCCTTGACTGCGGGGAACGGAGGACGGGGACGGGGTTCGCCTCTGCCGCCTTCGATACTGCGCATAAGCGCCGTTTCCTCTCCGCAGACGAACGCGCCCGCACCGAGACGGATATCGATATCGAAATCGAAGCCGCTGCCCAAAATGTTCTTGCCGAGCAAGCCCGCCTCCCTCGCCTGGCTTATTGCTATGTTAAGTCTTTCAACCGCGATGGGATATTCCGCGCGGACGTATATGTAGCCCTGATGCGCGCCTATCGCAAAGCCCGCGATGGTCATTGCTTCGAGCACGGTGTGAGGGTCGCCTTCCAGAACCGACCTGTCCATGAACGCGCCGGGGTCGCCCTCGTCGGCGTTACAGCAGACGTATTTTACGTCGCTTACCGAAGCCTTGGTAAACGCCCACTTGCGCCCCGTGGGGAAGCCCGCGCCGCCGCGTCCGCGCAGTCCCGAAGCCAGAACGGTTTCGATAACCTGGTCGGGCGTCATCTCGAACAGCACTTTCTTTAATGCCTGATAGTCGCCCGCCGCAAGCGCCTCGTCGATATCCTCCGCCGCGATTACGCCGCAGTTGCGGAGTGCTATACGCATCTGGTGTTTATAGAAGGGAATTTCCGCAAAGGGAATAACGCTGCCGTCCGCGTGAACGGTGGGCGCGTATAAAAGCTCCTTTACGATTTCACCGCCCTTTATAAGGTGCTTTTCGGCAACCGTCTTGGCGTGCTCGGGGGTCATCTGCGAATAGAACGCACCCTCGGGATAAACTATCATTATGGGACCGAGCGCGCACAGACCGAAACAGCCCGTCTTGACGATTAAAACGTCGTCAATGCCCAGCTCCTTAAAGCTTGCTTCAAGCTGCTCGATAACTTTAAGCGAGCTTGAAGAAGTACAGCCGGTACCGCCGCAGACTAAAACCTGCTTGCGGTAGCCCGTGTTGACGGAAAGCTTTTCCGCCTGCTCTCTTATAATCTTTCTTACTTTTACGAGGTCGGCTTTGCGGGCCGCTCTCTCTTCCAGTTCTTTAACGGTCATCTTTCCACCTCATTAATCCTGCATGTATTTTTCAAGTATTTCGGGCACGTCCTTTTCGGTAAGCCTGCCGTAAACGTCGTCGTCGACGATCATTACGGGCGCAAGTCCGCACGCGCCTACGCAACGGCAGCTGTCGATTGAAAATCTGCCGTCGGGGGTACATTCGCCGCAGGAGATTCTGAGCTCCCTCTCCACCGCCGCTAAAATTTTATCCGAGCCCTTTACGTAGCAAGCCGTTCCAAGGCACACGCTGATACGGTGTTTGCCCTTGGGTTGAAGGGAAAACTGCGTGTAGAAAGTGGCTACGCCGTAAACTTCCGACAGGGGAATATTCAGCTCCTCCGCGATGACCTGTTGAACCTCCGCGGGAAGATAGCCGTAAATTTCCTGTGCTTCGTGCAAAATGGGCATAAGACAGCCGCGCTCGCTCTTGTGCTTTGCTATGCACTCACGCAGAGCCTTTTCCTGTTCGCCCGTTCCGTTAAAATTGGTCTGTGACATACTCTAACTCCTACATAAAATCTTACCTTTTGATTTTATCACAAATGCCCCGCAAAATGCAAGACGATTGAGGTAAAATGTCGAAGAATGGAAAAAATTTTCAATAACTTTCAAACTGGCTGTTGTAAAGCCTGTAATACGCGCCGCCGCGCTCCATAAGTTCCTGGTGCTTTCCCTGCTCTATCACCCTGCCGTCCTCTACGACGAGTATTTTATCAGCATTGCGTATGGTCGACAGTCTGTGCGCGATTACGAAGCAGGTTTTGCCGCGCATAAGCTCGGTCATTGCCGACTGAATTATGCGCTCGGTGCGCGTGTCGACGTTGGAGGTCGCCTCGTCTAAAATTAGCATGGGCGCGGGCGAAAGCATTGCGCGCGCAATGGTCAAAAGCTGCTTCTGCCCCTTGGATATGTTGACGGCGTTGTCCGAAAGATAGGTGTCGTAGCCCTGCGGCAGGCGGGTTATAAAGGAATGGATTTTCGCGCGCTTGCACACCTCTTCCACCCTTTCGCGGGTTGCGCCCTCCGAGCCGTAAGCAATATTTTCGTACACCGTGCCCGCGAACAGCCAGGTATCCTGCAGCACCATTGTAAACGCGCTGCGGAGCGACGAGCGCGTGAAGCTCTTAATATCCCTGCCGTCCACCGTAACCGCGCCCTCGTCGGCGTCGTAAAAGCGCATTAAAAGGTTGATAACCGTCGTCTTGCCGGCGCCCATGCGCCCGACTATTGCAATGACGTCGCCGCCTTTTGCCTGAAGCGAAAAATCCTTCAACACGGGCTTATCGGGCAG
>JAIDIR010000252.1 GCA_029052615.1 Clostridia bacterium
CTTACAACAAGGCACACCGCAATGGGAATAAACCCAAGCGCGGCAACGCTGTCGAACGCGTACACCGCGGGCGGCTCAGCTCCCGTCGGCGTGTGCACCGCACCAGTAATTATTCTGCCGATATACACCGACGGATAGAAGGGCAACACCCTGCAAAAGGTTTCAAATCCGCCCATCGTATCCAGCGGCATCCACGCCCCGCCAAGTATGCCCGCCGCGGAAATAATTACCGAAGTTATGCCGGGCGCAGCCTTGTCGTTTAGCACGCTTCCGAACAACACACCTAGGAAAATACAGATTAAAAGCACGGGCAGCATACCTATCATTAAGAGCATCGCCGCGCCGAACGAAAAATACGTGCCGCCGACTATCAGCGAAACTATCCAGCCGAAAGCAATGCAGATTATTTCCTGCCCCACGCCAACGACGAAGCAAGGCACGGTGTAGCCGAGCACAAAATCGACGGTGCGCATTGGCGACGTGTACAGACGGATAAGAAACGCCGACGTCCTGTCCTTGGAAGTCAACAGCGCAACCGACAGCATAACGAACGTAAAAGAAAACATTATTATGCCCGGTATCAGCGAAGGCGCTTCGAACACGGGCGTGTTACCCGCCGTAAATTTGTTTATGACCTGAAAGAGCACTATCATCACCACGGGAAAGCCGAGGCAGAAAATATATTGCAGCGGGTCGCGCAAAATTTCCAAAATGTTTCTCTTTATAAAGGCGCGCGCGGTTCTCATGCTTTTGCCTCCTTTACTAAGCTGACGAAAGCGTCCTCAAAATCTTTCTGTCCGCTTAAAGCTTTCAGTTCCTCCACCGTGCCGACTGCCGCAACCCTGCCCTTGTTGAGCACGGCAACGCGGTCGCACAGCGCCTCAATTTCCTTGAGATAGTGCGAGGTCAGCACCACCGTAATTTTGCCTTTCAGCGCGCTTATGACATCCCACAGCTCCCTGCGCGCAAGCACGTCCAGTCCAAGCGTGGGCTCGTCCAGAAAGAGCAATTTGGGATTTGATACGAGCGCGGCGGCAATGGACAGCCGCCTCTGCCAGCCGCCCGAAAGCGTGCCCGCACGCCTTGCCAGCACCTCGTCTAAAGAGAACGCGGATATCACGCGCTCAACGGCGTTTTTCCTTTCGTTCTTTTCGCCGTAATAGACCTCGGCAAAGAACTGCAGATTTTCCTTTACGGTCAGCTTGGGCGCCACCGAAGTTTCCTGAGGCGAAACGCCGATTATCCTTTTTATTGCGAACGCATCCGTCCTTACGCTGTTACCGAAAACGAAAGCCTCGCCTTCGGTCGGCGCCGTCAGTCCGCACAGTATTTTAATAAGCGTAGTCTTGCCCGCGCCGTTCACGCCGAGCAGCCCGTAAAGCTCCCCTTCGTTGACCTGCAAATTGCAGTCGTCCAGCGCAGTGACCGCACCGTATTTTTTGGTTAAGTTTTTAGTATCAACCGCAAACATTATTTATTACCCCTTTGCGCAAAGCGCGTCTTTAACCCCGTGAACGTACATACCGCAATTATAATATAAATGACACGCATTGTCAAACGCAGAACGCTATAACGAAATCCCGCCCGCGCGTTGAAAACGCGCGGGCGGTTTCCCTTTAATTAAATTCAAGTGCGCTTTAACGCGTGCTTTTTGCCGTGAGAGGCGCGCGGCCGTTCGTTGCCGCGCTTGTTATACGCGTTGGTAACGATATTGGCGATAAGCTTATAAATTTCGCCGAATACGATGACCGACAGCGACGCGCCGAAAACCAGCCCCCACAGCCCTGCTGGAAGTGCAACCAACCCGAACGCAGGTGCGAGCGGAGAGAAGCACAGCGCCACGTTTACGACCACGCCGAGCGCAACCGTAACCAGCAGAACCTTGTTCGAGAAGAAGCCGCAGAACGCCGATTTATTGCCCGAGCGCACGTTGAACGCCTGAAAGAGCTCGGCAAACGAAAGGGTCAAAAACGCCACGGTAACCGCCGCTTCGTTGCCATAATTTGCAAGCGTAACCGCGTAAGCTAAAATGGTTACCCCCGTAATATATACCGCCGAACACAAAACCGACAGCATAGACGACCGCGAAAACAGCGCTTTTTCCGCCCTTATCGGCTTGTGCTTCATATCGTCGCCGCTGCCCTTTTCCACGCCGAGCGCAAGCACGGGGAAGCTGTCTGTTATCAGATTTATCCACAACAGCTGCGTGGACGGCAGAAAGTCGCATCCGACGAATATGAAGGTTGCAATCATAATTGCAAACACCTCGGCAAGGTTGGTGGAAAGGAAGAACTGTATGGTCTTTTTTATGTTGGAGGAAATGCGCCTGCCCTCCCGCACCGCCGCGACTATGGTCGTAAAGTTGTCGTCGGCTATGACCATATCGGCAACGCTCTTGGTGACCTCGGTGCCGCTCTTGCCCATTACTATGCCTATATCCGCGCTCTTGACGGGCGGCGCGTCGTTCACGCCGTCACCGGTCATTGCGACCACTTCGCCCTGCGCCTGTTTGATTTTTACTATGATATTTTTATGCTTGGGCGAAACCCTTGCAAACACCCTGCCGCGCCTGACCGCGTCTTTGAGCTGCGGCTTGGTCATACCGTCCAGCTGCTCGCCCGTGAACACCTCGTCAGCGCTGTGCGCAATACCCGCCTTCCTTGCGATAGCAAGCGCCGTTTCGGGACTATCGCCCGTTATCATGACGGTGGTTATGCCTGCCTCGCGGCACTGCCCTACGGCTTCTTTAACGCCCTCCTTCAGGTCGTCCATCATACCGCACAGTCCTAAAAAGGTCAGCCCCTCCTCGCTCAAATCGCCGCCGTCCTTATAGGCGAACGCAAGCACTCTCAGCGCCTCGGATGACATCTGACAGTTCGCGCTATGAATACTCTCTCTGTCAGCAGCGGTCAGCGCGCGCGTCTTATCACCGTCGGAAATACGCGTGCACCTCTTCAACACTTCCTCGGGCGCGCCCTTGACGTAAATACCAACGCCGCTCATTCTCTCTGCGCGGACGGACATCATCTTGCGTTCTGACGAGAAGGGAATTTCACCCGTAACCGAGTACTCCTCAGCCCAGCCCTCCTGCTCTGCATACGCCTTAATCGCAACCTCGGTGGGGTCGCCTATATAGCCGTTCCTGCCGCCCTTGACGCGCGTACAAATGGACATACAGGCGCGAATTTTATCGTTTGACCCCCAACTATCCTGCGGCGAACGACAGTTTTCGGCGGAAAACACCTTTACGACCTTCATTTTATTCTGCGTGAGCGTGCCCGTTTTATCCGAGCAAATGCAGGTGCATCCGCCCAGCGGT
>JAIDIR010000253.1 GCA_029052615.1 Clostridia bacterium
GTCTATAACAATTTTATTTACTTTATCTCTATCACGTTTTCTTCGCCGCTTAAGAATTCGGGAAGCTCGTACCCGTCCGGGGTGGCTTCGGGTTTCTTTTCTTCCTGAGGTGCTTCGGCGGCGTTTTCAGCGGGCTGCTGCTCGTCCTCACCCGTATATTCATCCTTATGGTACAGGTAATTACCGCCGTCCTCCTCACGCAAAATCGTGTCGTTGAGTTCGGCAATTTGCGCCATAAGCTGTTCGTAATCGGGCAATTCGTCTATTGAATTGAGCTTGAAGCGCTTTAAGAAGTTGTCGGTAGTCATGTAAAGTATGGGCTTACCCACGGTGTCCTTTTTGCCGCACGGCTCAATCATTCCCAACTCCAAGAGGGTATGTATTGCGTAGTCGCAGTTTACCTGCCTTATTTCCTCCAGCTCGCCCTTGGTGACCGGTTGCTTGTACGCAAGTATCGCCGCACACTCCAAAATGGTCTTTGTAAATTCTTTTTCCTTTATGGGCGTGAGCACGTCGGAAATCTGCTGTTTATAGTCGGGATTGGTTGCAAACTGAAGCTTACCGTTAAACGTAAGAAGATGTATGCCGCACTCTCCGCCGTATTTTTCCTTCAATTCGGCTATGCCTGCGTTTACTTCTTTCAACGAACAGTTCAGTTTTTCGACTATGTACTTTACGGGCACCGCTTCTCCCGAAGCAAAAACTATTCCCTCAATTATATTCGTCAAATTGCTCATTGGTAACGTCCTTTAAATCCGCGTCGGGATTACGTTTGATTTTTATATTACTGAAAGTTTCCGCCTGCTCAACCATAAGGAACTGGAATTTAAGCATTTCCAGAAGCGCCTGAAAAGTCGTTATAACTTCGTTTCTCGTATAGCTGACGAACAATTCCTCGAAATCGAATTCCTCTTTTTCGATAAGCTTTTCCTTTATTCTGACAACCCTGTCCTGAACGGTGTATTCGTCTTTCGGAATTTCCTTTACGTTGTCCTTTTCGCGTTGCATGCTCTCGTTTCTGAGCATCAGATTTGCAAACGCCTTCAAAAGCGCGTCCACGTTAAAATCTTTATATACGACTTTAACCTTACTTATTTCCTTGTCGGGGTCCTTATAAAAATAGCCGATCGTTTCAAGGTCCTTAAGTTTGGGCGTCTGTTCCTTTATGAGTTCGAATTCGCGCTGTTTAAGCTGCTCGATAAGCTCCTGCTGTTCCTCGTCGGCGCCGCCTATCTCCTCACCGTCTATTTCAACGGGCGGGACGAGCGATTTTGACTTGATATATATTATCTGCGCCGCCATAGCCAGATACTCGCTTTCCTTGTCGACGTCGCGGCTGGGCTGCGTTTTCATATAATCGATATAGTCCAGAAACTGTTCGGTTACTTTCGAAACGAAAATATCTTCGATATTAATTTTGTTTATATTGATTAAATGCAACAGTAAATCGAGGGGACCTTCAAAGTCGTCCAGGACGGTGTCGTAGTCCACTACCGATTCAAAATTTTCGTATTTAGGGTCTAAGCTCATATTCTTATAATCCACCCCCGATTAGTACTGTCCGTTGTTCAATAATTCGTTCATTTACTTAAACTGTCTGGAATAACGTCGTTTCTTATCAGATCTTCATAGGTCTGCTTTTTGATAATTACTTCCGACTTGCCGTCTTTGACGAGAATTGCCTGCGGAATAAAATTCCTGTTATAATTGCTTGCCATCGAATAATGATAAGCACCGGTTGACAATACAGCCAAAACGTCGCCGCTCTCTATTTCGGGCAAGGGAATATCTACGCCTATTAGGTCGCCGCTTTCACAGCATTTTCCGGCAATACTTACTTTTTGCACGTTTAAAGCGTTTACGTCTGATGCTTTAACCGCCGTGTACTTTGATTGGTAAAGCGCATATCTGGGGTTTTCAAACATGCCGCCGTCTATCGCAACGTACTTTCTTACGCCGGGGATTTCCTTGATAGAGCCGACGGTGTATAACGTTACGCCTGCTTCGCCGACAATCGACCTGCCCGGCTCAATAAGTAAATAGGGCAATTTCAAACCGTACCCTTTCGATTTCGTTTTAACGGTATCGATAAGTGCTTTAAGATAATTGGCATAGTCCTCTTCTTTGAGCTTGGGATCCTCGTCCGTATAATAAATACCGAAACCGCCGCCGATATTTAAAACCGCCGCTTCGAATTTAGTTGCGGCCTTAACAGCGGAAATGAATGCAAGCATTTTTTCCGCAGCGAGTACGAACGACTGCTTTTCGAAAATCTGCGACCCGATATGGCAGTGATAGCCCTGTAAATTGAGGTTTTCAAGCGAAAGAACGTGTTTAGTATACTCGAGCGCCGTGCCGTCGGCAGCGGAAAAACCGAACTTGGAATCGGTCCTTGCCGTCTGCACGAAAGCGTGAGTGTGTGCCTCGATACCGGGATTTACTCTTATTAAAACGTTCTGTTTTACACCTTTTTCCTTTGCGATTTTGTTCAGAATATCCGCTTCGCGGTACGAATCGATTACTATTCCGCCTACGCCTGCATCGACGGCTTCGCAAAGCTCGCCGTACGTTTTATTGTTTCCGTGAACGTATATATTTTTTGCGTTAAAGCCCGCTTTGAGTGCAGTGTAAAGCTCGCCGCCCGAAACAGCGTCACAGCCTATTCCTTCTTCCTTTGCAATGCAATACATTGCAAGGCAGGAAAAAGCCTTTGAAGCATACAGAACTTCTCCGTTACCGTTATACTCGTGGTCGATCGTGCGTTTGAATACGCGCATCATGGAGCGAATATACGCCTCGTCGTAAACGTAAAGCGGCGTACCGTACTCTTTGGCAAGGTTCAGGGCGTCGCAACCGCCTATTTCCAGATGACCTGCCGCATTGGCTTTCAAAGTTTCTCTCGTATTCATAAAAAACGACCTCTGACGAATTATATATAAATTCTATCAAAGGTCGCAAAATTAGTCAAATATATTTAATAAAGTTAAATAATTTATTAGCTTTTATAACTTAAGTTATAACGTCGCTTAAAGGGTCCAACCCTTTGCCACTTTCTTAAAGAAGTCGCCGTAAGTCGCTTTATCGGCGTCCTCTGCCGCAACAAGGTCAACGGTGTCGCACAAAACTCCGTCCTTATAGACCTCGATTTTACCAACGACGTCACCCTTTTTAACGGGTGCTTTTATTTCGTAAGCAATGACGTTCCGCTCTATTTCAGGCGTCGAGTTGACGGCTGAGAACACGTAGCTGGAGCGCGCGGGTTTTACGCTTATTGCCTGCTTTTTGGAGCACTCTACTGGAAATTTATCGTTTAAATTTA
>JAIDIR010000254.1 GCA_029052615.1 Clostridia bacterium
GTTTATTTACCTTAAAAATGCTTTAAAGCAAACGGCGAAAACGGTAATATTAAGTGCAGTTATCGACGGAATAACTATCATTTTCATAACGTCGCTTACAGAGTTCGGATTGACGTTGAGAAGGAACGAGAGAGCCGAGATAATCAAAACCGCAATAATCGTAAGAATGACACACGTGCTTATGTAACTGTTCGTTGTAGGGCGTACGCAATTTTTTCCGTATCCCTGCAAAACCATAACTCCGAATACTGTGAACTGCACGAGTCCGAGAAGCAAAATGACGGTGGGGTAAACCCAAGTCGTGCTTAATTGCTTTAAGAAGATAAAGCAGAAAATAAATTCGATTACGCAGATTGCAAGAACTATTGCCGCACACTTTAACAGGTTCAAGCCTTTATTGTACGTTGTCTTCGTTGCATACGTTGAATTAACATCAAAATTGGTTGAAGTTGAAACCGAAACGCCGTCCGCCTTACCACGGTCAATCAGACGCAGGTTGCGCGGCTCTTCTGCCGTAGTGCGCTTAGGCTTGTCGACGCGGGCATAGGAGGTTTGAACGCTTCCGTTAGCGACCGCTTTACGGAAAATTCCGTCAATCAGATTTTTATAATCGCGTTCGGTTTCGGGACGATTGTTATAAATCAAGCTGTCCGTCTCGAGTTTTTCAGAATTGGGTACCACGTTGTCACGCACAGGTTCCTGAACACGCACAGGCTCTGATATAAGCCTCAGATAGTTTTCATGCGCAATTCTGCGCGATTCGGCAAGCGCACTATCTTCCACGGTTCTGACTGTGGTGGGAGCGGGAGGTTCGCTTATAGCTTGCTCGGGTGTACTGTATTGCTGCTGTTGAGGATAAGCTTGCACTTCATTTTGCTCAACGACAGGTTTTTCAACTATAATTTGCTGAACAATAGGCTGTTCGACTATAATCTGTTGAGGCGCAGGTTCCGTGTAGTTGATTTGTTCCTTGTATTCGTTAACCGTCGTATTCGTTACGCTGTCAGATTTTTCATCTTTTTCCGACTCTTCATATTTAACGACGGGAACTCTGGAAACCGAATTCTTCAAGATGTGGAAGTCAACGGGAGTAGGTGCAGGGTTGGAAAAATCAAAAGACCTGTCAGAAATGAGCCTGTCGATTATAGTTCTCGAATATTCCCACTCGGCAAGATTTTTTTCGGTTATCTCCTTGCCGCTTTCGGTAAGCTTAAAATACTTTCTTCTTCCGCCCGAAGAAACCTCGTCGGTTTTCCAGTAAGCTTTTATGTACCCCTGGTTTTCAAGTCTTTTTAACGCGCTGTAAAGAGTGGGCTGTTTAAGAGAATACTGACCGTGGCTTTTCAGCTCGATATCGTTCATTATCTCATAGCCGTATTTGTCACCCTCGTAAAGCGCACGCAGAATAATCGTATTTATGTGCCCGCGGATAATATCCGACCCGATTGGATTTGCTTCTTCGCTCTTAGCGTTCTCAGTCTGTTCCTCGCTATTTCCGTCAGAGGAAGAAGACGTTTCCGCATCTACGTCGCTATTTTCAGGCGTTTCAACTTTGTCTTCGCTTTCGTCGTGAGGTTTATTCTCAAAATCTTCAAAGTTATTTTCCAACATGACATTACTCCATATACTGTAGTAATTGTACCATATTATACAATAAATGTCAATTGTTTAACAAAATAAATGGTACTATGTCACACATAAATGACTAAAAATGTAAATTTTTATGGACAAACATCGGTTTGAGTGATACAATTTATAAAATTGTATTCAAGGAGATTTAAAGATAAAGTGTACTGTCATAGCAAGCAATATGAAATAAGATATACCGACGTTGACTTTTCCGACAGCTTAAAACTTTCGTCGCTTCTGTCGTTGATGGAAGAGTCGGCTTGTCTTTCGGCTGAGGAGCTCGGATTCGGCTACTCGGTTTTGCAACCCAAAAAATATGGTTTCGTGATAGTTAATTGGTATATTGATCTTTTCCGCCCGATAAAGCTTGGCGATGTACTGACCGTCAATACCTGGCCCATTAAGCCCAAAAAACTTATAGTTTTAAGAGATTTCGAATTGTACGTTGGCGGTGAGAAGGTTGGTGTTGCTACTTCACGGTGGTGTCTTGTTGATCTCAAGGATTTTTCGCTTTTACCCAGTTCGGCTGCGTTGCCTTCGGAGTTGGTATATAACGCTTTCCGTTCGGTGGACGTGGTTAACTTTAAAATACCCGAAATTGCAGTTGATGAAATAAGTTACTCCAAGTCTGTTTCGTACTCTGACTACGACCATTACAATCACGTCAACAATACCAAATACGCCGATTTTTTGCTTGACGCTTTTGCTGTTGAGGAACTTGAAAATAAAAGCATTTCGTCGGTAAGAATTACTTACGTCAAGCAGAGTAAATTCGGTGAAACCATCGATATTTATAAGAAGCAACAGGAAAACGGAAACTGGATAATCGAAGGAAGAGTCGGCGGCGAGCTTCGTGTACAGGCGCTGATTGATTTACATGATTGACTTAAATTACGAGGTTAAGCGTTCTGCCAGAAGAAGCATATGCGTGCGTATACTCGAGGATAACTCTATAATCGTTACCTGTCCCAAAAGGTTCAGCGATTTGGAAATACAAAAATTTTTGGCAAGTAAAGCGCAGTGGATTGAGCGACACCTTGCGGCAAACGAACAGAAAAACGAATTTCTTGCTGCCGAAATTTCTTACGAAAAGATTTTGGTTAAGGGTAAAGAGGTTCCGCTCATTATCGACGATAAAGGTAGAAACATTATCACCGAAAAAGAGGTTCGCATAAAGTCGTTTAAGAACCTTAAAAAACTGTACATTACGGAGTTTGAACGGCAATTTAAGCATATTATCGATTGTGTCTGTGCCGAGTATTCGTTTTCATACAAAAGCGTTTCGTTCAGAGATTTCAAATCAAGGTGGGGCTGCTGCAACTCAAGCGGTGAAATTAAATTCAACTGGAAGCTTTTAATGCTGTCGGAAGAATTATGGCGCTACGTAATAGTGCACGAATTGTGCCACACGGTTTATATGGACCACTCGGTAAAGTTTTACCGGCTTATGGAATCGATAATGCCGGAATATAAAGCTTTTAAACGTGACCTCAAGCGGTTTGCACGATTGACAACGCTTTATTGACGGAATTATGCGGTATTTGTAATTATGCATTGATTTTCTTATAAATGTATAATTATAAGTAAATTATGAATATTTGTGAAATTTTATACATTACACAATAATCTTTTTTTGTAATTTTAATGCCAATTTGCTTGACTTGATTAAAATGTGTATTGTATAAT
>JAIDIR010000255.1 GCA_029052615.1 Clostridia bacterium
GGCGGTAACCGTGGTAATGTTCCTTGCAACGCTGGTGACCTACCCCATTTACAAATTTATAATGACGCCGCTCCACATAAACTTTTTATGGATAATATTCTTTATATTCATAATTGCGGCGCTGGTGCAGATGCTTGAAGCTATAATCCGCAAGATATCCCCCTCCCTTTACAACACGATGGGCGTGTATCTGCCGCTTATAACCACCAACTGCGCGGTGCTGGGCGTTACGCAGCTTTTCAACGGCGTGGAGAATTTAAGCGACATAGTTAAGGGCGCGACGGGCGCAATGAACCTGGGCTGGTCGATTTTGTACGCGCTGTTCGCAGGTATCGGCTTTACGCTGGTAATGGTCATTATGAGCGGACTGAGAGAAAAGCTTAACTGTTGCAAAGTTTCCAAGTCGCTTTCGGGCTTCCCCGTTTCTATGATTGCGGCGGCGTTTATCTGTATGGCGTTTACCATATTCGCCCAGATAAAGATTTAAGGAGGTGCCTATTATGAATTTACTTGCTTTTACCTCACAGACGTGGGTCACGGTAGGAATTGTTGCGGGAATATTCGCAGGCTCCGCCGTTCTGATAGGCGCGCTTATACTTATCGTCGGAAAAGTGTTCAAAGTGAATATGGACGAAAAGGTAACCAAGATTTTGGAAAACCTTGCTGGTGCAAACTGCGGCGGCTGCGGATGCAGCGGCTGTGCCGGCTTTGCCGACAAGCTTGCGCACGGCGAGGGCGAGCTTTCGGCGTGCCACGTTACCTCCCCCGAAAAGAAGGCGGAAATTGCGGCTCTTTTGGGAATAGAGCTCAAAGAGGAAGCGCGCACGGTTGCCGTGGTTAAATGCAACGGCGGACTTGCTAACGCGCCCGAAGCTTTCGAATACAAGGGCAACCCCACCTGCGCGGCTAACGCTTCGCTTCTGGGCGGAAACAAGGTTTGCAAATTCGGCTGTCTGGGCTGCGGCGACTGCAAGGTGGTATGCCCCGAGAGTGCGATTAAAATTTCCGACAAGCTTTCGGAAGTCGACCCCGACAGGTGCATAAGCTGCGGCGCGTGCATTACTACCTGTCCCAAACACATTATCGAGCGCATACCCGCCGACGCACCCGTATACGTAGCCTGCTCCTCCACCTGCAAGGGTAAGGACGTTATGAACGCGTGCAAGGTAGGCTGCATAGGCTGTACGATGTGCGCAAAGAAGTGCCCCCACGGCGCGATTACCATGAAGGACAATCTTCCCGTATTCGATTACGAAAAGTGCACCGGTTGTAAGACCTGCGTTGCCGTGTGCCCCCGCCACATAATTATCGACAGAGAGGTCAAAGCCGACCAGACTGTCGACAACAGTGCCGAAAGGAAGGCGGAAATCAAAAAGGAAGAGAGCAAGCCCGACGTTAAGACGGACGT
>JAIDIR010000256.1 GCA_029052615.1 Clostridia bacterium
ATGTTAAATAATAGTTGCCTTTAAAAAGAAATCGACGAGAGAGTTTAGAATTCAAGGCTCTTTTCAATGTACGCTTCAAGGTCGGAAATGGGCAGGCGAATTTGCTGCATGCTGTCGCGGTCGCGCACGGTAACGGTGTCGTTTTCAAGCGTGTCAAAGTCTACCGTAATGCAATAGGGAGTGCCAATTTCGTCCTGTCTGCGGTAACGCTTTCCTATGGAGCCCGTCACGTCGTAGGTCACGGCAAACTTCTTTGCAAGCTTTTTGTAAACCTCGTCAGCCTTGTCGAAAAGTCCCTTCTGCAAAGGCAGGATAGCCGCCTTGTAGGGTGCAAGGAAGGGGTGCAGTCTTAAAACGGTGCGCACGTCGTTTTTGGCTTCGTCAAGCACTTCCTCGTCGTACGCGTCGGTAAGGTAAGCAAGCACCATACGCTCAACGCCCAGCGAGGGCTCTATAACGAAAGGTACGTACTTTTCGTTGGTGACGGGGTCGGTGTATTCCATGCTTTCGCCGCTCTCGGTCTGGTGCTGGGTGAGGTCGTAATCCGTTCTGTCGGCAACGCCCCAAAGCTCGCCCCAACCGAACGCAAACTTATACTCGAAGTCGGTCGTCGCCTTGGAATAGAAGCAAAGCTCCTCGGGTGAGTGGTCGCGAAGGCGCAGGTTTTCTTCCTTCATACCGAGGGACAAAAGGAAGTCCTTGCAGTAGTTTTTCCAGTAGTTGAACCATTCGAGGTCGGTGCCCGGCTTACAGAAAAATTCAAGCTCCATCTGTTCGAACTCGCGCACACGGAAAATAAAGTTGCCGGGGGTGATTTCGTTGCGGAAGGATTTGCCGATTTGTCCTATGCCGAAGGGTACGCGCATGCGGCTTGCCCTCTGCACGTTCTTGAAGTTGACGAAAATGCCCTGCGCCGTTTCGGGACGGAGGTACACGGTGTTCACGCTGTCCTCGGTTACGCCCTGATAGGTCTTGAACATAAGGTTGAATTTGCGGATGGGGGTAAAGTCGCTCTTGCCGCACGCGGGGCACACGATGGACTTTTCCTTTATGAAAGCTTCCAGCGCGTCGTTATCCATAGATTCCACTTTGACGTCCAGCCCGTGCTTTAAGCAATAAGCTTCCACTAAGTTGTCCGCTCTGTGGCGGGTCTTGCAGTTCTTGCAGTCCATAAGGGGGTCGGAAAAACCGCCCAGATGTCCGCTCGCCTTCCAGGTGCGGGTGTTCATCAATATCGCGCAGTCAAGTCCCGTGTTAAGCGTGTTTTCCTGTACGAACTTTTTCCACCACGCCTTTTTTACGTTGTTTTTAAATTCAACGCCGAGGGGACCGTAGTCCCACGTGTTGGCAAGTCCGCCGTAAATTTCGCTTCCGGGGAAGATGAAGCCCCTGTTCTTGCAAAGGGCTACCAGCTTTTCCTGCGTTACCTTTCTCTTGTCAGCCATAAAAAAATCTCCTTCGGCGCGCACTTGGCAATAATGCGCCCATAAAAAAATATAAATCAAGTGTATTCTTGCGCGGGCAAAAAGTCAAGTAAATTGCAAACCGCCGCGCCAATTTGTAATATCCTGCCGTTTAAACCGTATTTTAACTGCGTTAAATTTTTAAATTTACCCCTGAAATTATATACTTTGTCGCGCGAGTGTGGTATAATAGCCTTGAATAACGCCAAGGAGAACGTAAAAATTGCTTAGCGATATCGAAATTGCGGAGAGCGCAAAGCTTAAAGACGTACGCGAAATTGCAAAGAAACTGGGGCTTGGGGAGGACGACCTCGAGCTGTACGGCAAGTATAAGGCAAAGATAAATTTGCAGTCGTTCAAGCCTAAATCCAAACTCGTTTTGGTCACGGCAATCAACCCCACGGCAAGCGGAGAGGGCAAGACCACCGTTTCCATAGGGCTTGCCGACGGTATGGCAAAGCTGGGCAAAAAAGTGTGCCTTGCGCTCAGGGAGCCTTCGCTCGGTCCCGTGTTCGGCATTAAAGGCGGCGCGGCGGGCGGCGGATACGCGCAGGTCGTGCCCATGGCGGATATCAATTTACATTTTACGGGCGATCTGCACGCGATAACGGCGGCAAACAATCTGCTGTGCGCAATGATAGACAACCATATCCTGCGCGGCAACGCACTGGACATTACCAAGGTGCATTTCCACCGTTGTATGGATATGAACGACCGCGCGTTGAGGGACATCACCCTCGACTGTCCCGCAGGCAATATGAAGGGCTGTGAAAGCTATTCAAGAAAAGAAAGCTTTTCGATAACGGCGGCAAGCGAGGTAATGGCGATTTTGTGCCTTGCCAAGGATATTGCCGATTTAAAGACGCGCCTCGGCAATATAGTCGTTGGCGAAAATTCAAAGGGCGGTTTCGTGTATGCGCGCGAGCTTAAAGCCGACGGCGCAATGGCGACCCTTTTGAAGGACGCGATTAACCCCAATCTGGTGCAGACCTTAGAGGG
>JAIDIR010000257.1 GCA_029052615.1 Clostridia bacterium
GTATAGTAAAGGGCAACACCATGTCCGAGCCCGGCATACCCGAAGCGTTTAAAGTATTGCTTAAAGAATTGCAGTCGCTCGCACTCGACGTCAAGGTGCTCACCGAAAACAACGAGGAGCTTATCATTCACGAGCTTGACGAGGACGACGAGGCAATTCCCAACGCAAGAGTCAGGGAGGCCGAGGACAGAGAGAACGAGATGCCCGAAGAGGAGCTTGACATCACTTCCGAGGAAGTTGAGGAAGAGAGCGAGCTCGACGATATTTCGCTGTTCGAAAACGACGACGATGAGGACGGCTTCATTTCCAAGGAGCTGTTCACCGACGAGGATATGGACGACTTCGGTGACGACGACGAGCTGGGCGATAAGTTCACGCTTTTCGACGACGAGGACGACGGCGACAAGGACGAAGACGCTTCGGACGACGGAGATATCGAGGAATAAGCGGGAGGTAATATAAATGTTTGAATTAAACGATTTTTGCTCAATTAAGATTAGCGTAGCTTCTCCCGAAAAAATCAGGGAACTTTCCAAGGGCGAGGTAACCAAGCCCGAAACCATAAACTACAGAACGCAAAAGCCCGAGCGCGACGGCTTGTTCTGCGAAAGAATTTTCGGACCGATGAAGGACTGGGAATGTCACTGCGGCAAGTACAAGCGTATCCGCTATAAGGGTATCGTGTGCGAAAAGTGCGGCGTTGAGGTAACCCGCGCCAAGGTAAGGCGCGAAAGAATGGGTCACATCGAGCTTGCGGCTCCCGTATCCCATATCTGGTATTTCCGCGGCGTGCCTTCAAGGATTGGTCTTATTCTGGATATGAGCCCCAAGGCGCTGGAGCAGGTTATTTACTTCGCTTCCTACGTCGTGCTCGACCCCGGCACCGTGCCTACCCTTGAGTACAAGCAGGTCATTAACGATAAGGAACTTCGCGAAATCGAGGAAAAGTACGGCGACAGCACCGTTACCGGACTTAAAGTCGGAATGGGTGCCGAGGCTATCCGCGAGCTTTTAATGGCGGTTGACCTTGAAAAGGAATGCAAGGAAACCAAGGACATTATCGAAAACAGCTCCGCAAGCCAGAAGAAGCTTAAAGCGGTTAAGAGAATCGAAATTCTTGAATCGTTCAAGAAGAGCGGCAACAAGCCCGAATGGATGATTTTAACCGTCCTTCCCGTGCTTCCCCCCGAGCTGCGCCCCATGGTACAGCTGGACGGCGGCAGGTTTGCTTCCTCCGATTTGAACGACCTTTACAGAAGGGTCATCAACAGAAACAACAGACTTAAGAGAATGATGGAGCTCGGCGCTCCCGATATGATAGTCAAGAACGAAAAGCGTATGCTGCAGGAAGCTGTGGACGCGCTTATCGACAACGGCAGAAGGGGACGCGCTCTGTCCGGTCCTTCCAACAGGGAGCTTAAATCTCTGTCGGGTATGCTCCGCGGCAAGCAGGGTCGTTTCCGTCAGAACCTCCTCGGCAAGCGTGTCGACTATTCGGGCCGTTCGGTTATCGTCGTAGGTCCCGAACTCAAGCTCTACCAGTGCGGTCTGCCCAAGGAAATGGCAATCGAGCTTTTCAAGCCGTTCGTAATGAAAAAGCTGGTTGAGAGCGGTCAGTGCCAGAATATCAAGAGCGCAAAGCGTACCGTTGAAAAGGCTAAGCCCCTCGTTTGGGACGTGCTGGAAGAGGTCATCAAGGAACACCCCGTTCTTTTGAACCGTGCGCCTACGCTGCACAGACTTTCCATTCAGGCTTTCGAGCCCGTGCTTATCGAGGGCAGAGCAATTAAAATTCACCCCCTGGTATGTACGGCGTTCAACGCGGACTTCGACGGCGACCAGATGGCGGTTCACGTACCTCTTTCGATTGAGGCGCAGACCGAAGCAAGGTTCTTAATGCTTTCGTCCAACAATATATTAAAGCTTTCGGACGGCAAGCCCGTTATGCAGCCTTCGCAGGATATGGTTATGGGTGCTTACTATCTGACCATTATCCGCAGGGAAGAGGGCAAGTATTACCGCTGGAGCGGCGACAGATATTACGAGTGCGCGGCAGGTGAAGAGGGCGCGGAAAAGTACGTTGCAAACGCATACATTTCGGAAGACGAAGTGATGATGGCGTACCAGACCAAGTATATCCACATGCAGGACGAAGTGCTCGTCCGCCGCACGGTAACCATCAACGACGAGAAATCGCCTTACAACGGTCAGACCGTTACGGGCGTCGTAAAGACCACCGTCGGCAGAATTATATTCAACAACCAGATGCCTCAGGACCTCGGCTTCGTTAAGCGCGAGAAGCCCGAAGATTATCTTAAATACGAAATATCGTACGAATTCCTCGGCGATAACGTTGCGGTCGGCAAGAAGCAGCTCGGCAAAATCGTTGAGCGTTGCTTCAAGACGGGCGGCGCGCCCAGAGCGGCTGACGTCCTCGACAAAATCAAGACCCTCGGCTACAAG
>JAIDIR010000258.1 GCA_029052615.1 Clostridia bacterium
ATACTCGACATATATCCGGTCACGGCGGAAAACCCCGTCCGCATAGACTTTTTCGGCGACACCGTGGAGCGCATACGCCCCTACGATTTCGTCAGCGGCGACAGGCTGGAGGAGGTGCGGGAACTCACCCTTGCGCCCGCAACCGACTGCATGATAGACGACGGCGAAATCAACGGACTTGTTGCCGCTCTGCACCGCAGCTTAAAGGAGTGCAAAAGCCAGGCGGCGTTCAGCCGACTGAATACCATATGCGGCGATATAAGCAACGCACTTGCCGCGCGCACGCCCTTTGCGGGGCAGGATTTTCTCTTTCCCGTTCTGTCCTGCGCGCGCACCGTCTTCGACCTTCTGCCCGAAAACACCGCAATCGTTTTCGACGAGTGCAAGGCGGTTTCGGACAGGCTCAAAGCCGTGCTGAAGGAGCACGAGGAAAGGTTTAAAGACCTTGCGGAAGGCGGTGAAGTTTGCGGCTTTTCCAAGCAGCAGCTTCTTTCCGAGGAGGAGTTTTTAAAGGGGGTGTCGCGCTATCTCAACGTCGCGCTTCAGACCTTCACGACCGACCTCAGATTTTTCCGTCCGTTAAAGACCTACAACCTTCATTCGGTGCCGTCGCCTTCCTATCTCAACAACGTGCCCGCGCTCTGCGACGACGTAAAGAGGTGGCTGTCCGGCGGATACAGAATTCTGATATTTGCGGGCGGCGTTAAGCGATATGAAAAGATTTGCGAAGTACTACACGACGCATATATCGGGGTCAATCCCGTTCCTTACGCGCTTTCGGCGTTAAAAGACGTCGCCGTCAGCTCGGATAATCTCGACAAAGGTTTTATCATGCACGAGGCAAAGCTTGCCGTAATCGGCAGCGGAGATATATTCACAAAGCCCGTGCAAAAGCGCATAAAGAAGCGCAGGGGCGATATGTTCGCCGCGCCAGAAATAGGCGATTTTGCCGTTCACGAAAAGCACGGCGTGGGCAAAATCACGGGCACCAAAAAGATTGAAACGACCGACGGCATAAAGGAATACGTCGCCATAGAATACCGCGGCGGCGACGTTTTGTACGTGCCCGTCGAGCAGATGGATATTCTGTCAAAGTACGTGGGCGACGGCAATCCCACGCTTTCCAAAATAGGCGGCGCGGAGTTCGAAAAGGTCAAGGAGCGCGTGCGCGCATCCATCAAAAAGCTTGCGTTTGATTTGAAGCTTCTGTACGCCGAAAGGGGTGAAAAACGCGGCTACCGCTTCCCCGAAAACGCCGTTATGATGGAGGAGTTCGAAAACGCCTTTATCTACGAGGAAACCGCCGACCAGCTCACCTGTATCGAGGAAATCAAGGCGGATATGTGCTCGGAAAAAGTTATGGACAGACTGCTGTGCGGCGACGTCGGATACGGCAAAACCGAGGTCGCTTTCCGCGCAATTTATCTGTGCGTTCTGGGCGGCAAACAGGCGGCTTTAATGTGCCCCAGTACAATACTTTCCGAACAGCATTTCAACACCGCGTGCGAGCGGTTTAAAGAGTTTGGAGTGCGCGTCGAAAAGCTCAACCGCTTTAAAACTCCCAAGCAGCAGGAGCAGACTATAGAGGCGCTGAAAAGAGGCGAAGTCGACCTTTTAATAGGCACTCACCGCCTGCTTTCCGACGACGTAAAATTCAAGGATCTGGGGCTTTTGGTCCTCGACGAGGAACAGCGCTTCGGCGTGGAGCACAAGGAAAAAATAAAGCACATAAAGTCGGACGTGGATTGCCTGACTATGACGGCAACGCCCATACCGCGCACCCTGCATATGTCGCTTGCGGGCATAAGGGACATAAGCACCATAACCACCGCGCCCACGCGCAGACTGCCCGTTCAGACCTACGTCGTAGAGGAAACCGAAACGCTTATACGCGACGCGGTAGTGCGCGAAATCACGCGCGGCGGACAGGTGTTCATACTCTACAACAGGGTGGAAACCATATCGCAGTTCGCGGGCAATATCTGCCGCATCATACCCGAGGCGAACGTCACCTACGCCCACGGCAGAATGGATAAAAATATTCTGGAAAACAACGTCTTTTCGTTCTACCGCGGCGAAAAGAACGTGCTGGTCACGACCACCATAATCGAAAACGGCATAGACCTTCCCAACGCAAACACGATAATAGTTATCGACGCCGACCGTCTGGGCATTTCCCAGCTCTATCAGCTGCGCGGCAGGGTGGGCAGGGGCGCGCGCCTTGCACAGGCGTACTTCACGTTCAAGCCCGAAAAGGTCATGACGTCGGACGCGGCGGAAAGGTTGAAGGCGATAATGCAGTTTACCGAGCTTGGCTCGGGCTTCAAGATTGCAATGCGCGATTTGGAAATAAGGGGCGCGGGCAACGTGCTGGGCGCCGAGCAGCACGGGCATATGGATAAGGTCGGTTACGAGCTGTATTCCAAACTCCTCAAGGAGGAGCTCACCGGCGAACAGCTTTCCACCGAGCTGGACGTTCACGCCACCGCGTACATTCCCGAAGCGTATATCGAAAGCAGCGCGGGCAGAATGGACTGTTATAAACAGATTGCCGAAATCCGCTCGGTGGACGACTATAAGCGCGTCTGCCGCTCGGTAGAGGAAAATTACGGACCCATGCCCGACGAGGTTTTAAACCTCTTAATTATCGCCGTGCTCAAATCGTACGCGGCGCAGTTCAACGTCAAAAAAATCACGGTGGACGGACAGGGCGGCGTGCTCGAGCTGCCGTCCGTCAACAGCTTAAAGAACGAAAAGCTGTCCGCCGCGCTGGACAAATACGCGGGCGGCGTAAAGCTTGCCATGGCAAAGGTGGTGCAGATAGTGTTCGCGCCGCAGCAATCGCAGACCAAAACCATGCTTGCGATGACCAAATTTCTCAAATTTGCTTCAAGTTTTGCGCAAAACGCATAAAAATTATTTGTCAACGGCGATTTAATATTATATAATTAATAAGAACGCTTTTATTTAAAGCGGATACCCTGACTTTTAGGGAGAGATAGGCTTGATTATGAAGAGTAAAAAACTTATTTGTATGGCTGTGGCGGCTGCGCTTACGCTGGGGGTAACGGTTACTTCCGGCTGTATTGCAATCAATAACGAAGAGAACGTAAAGCAGGTCGTCGCAACCGTCGATATAACCAAGAACGAAAATTTCGTAAAGCAGTACGAAGA
>JAIDIR010000259.1 GCA_029052615.1 Clostridia bacterium
TCTATATTTTATCACGGCAATTCCATTATTACAATACTTTTTTACAAAATTTTTTAAAATAGTGCTAAATTTTACATAAAACACAATATGTTGTGGTATAAAAGCGAAATAAGCCCCGCGCAATCTGCGCGGGGCTTCCTTTTTGTTTAGTCTTTAGGTTCTTCGTCCGTGAAACCCATATCGGTTACGGGGTCGGCGGGCTTGTAAAAGCCGCCTACGTCAAACACTCTGCCGTCGTCAACGGGCATGGGAGCCACTACGTTGCGCACCACCGTTCTCACGGGAGCCGCCTGCGCCGTCTGCGGTTGCTTCTTGGTCGTGTCTATCTTGGTAGTCGTGACCGTGGTCATAACCGCGTCGGGGGGAACCTGAGTTGCCGCCGCACTTTCTGGCGCTGTCGTCTGCTGTGCGGGCTTTTCTCTGCTGTCAAGCACCTTTTCCATTGCCGCCGTAACTATTTCGGCAAGCGTTGCCGCCGTAAGTCCACTTATTGCCGCGTCGCCGTTGGAACCGTTGCCGCGCATACGCTCCAGCATAAGCTCCGTGCGCGCCTGCGCAAGCTCTTCACGCGTGGATGCAAGCTCGTTTGCCGCAACGTCGCTTTGCAGCTTTTCTATCTTGCCGTTCATTCCCGTGATTATTGCAAGAAGCTCGGGCGAGATTGAACCGCCGCCACCGCCTGCCGCTGCCTGCGCCTGAGGTGCGCCCTGTGCCTGAGGCATTTGCTGCATCATCTGAGGCATAGGCATCATCTGGGGCTGAGCCATGCGCGCCGCCATACGCTCCTCGCGTTCTTCGCGCCTGCGCTCTTCCTCGCGCAGTCTGCGCTCCTCTTCCTTGCGCTCCTCTCTTTCAAGTCTGCGCTGTTCTTCAAGCTCCTTGCGCTCGCGCTTTTTCTTTGCCGAACGCGCACCGAATACTATTAAAAGGATGAGCGCGATAAGCACAACCGCCGCAATGACCAGCCACAGCCAGTTTTTAACGACGAATTTTACGACTTTGTCCCACGCGGTAAGCTGCTTTGCAGGGGTCGTGTAGGTGAACGATTTTACCGCATACTGCGCCGCGCTCGCGTCGAGTTCGAAGTTATCCGTGTCGATAAGCTCCGCTTTTACGTAGTACTGCGTTTCGTACTTAAGGTCCTCCGCCGCAACCTCTTCCGTGCAAGCTTCGTCCGTGTAGTACTTCAAGCCAACCACGTCGCTGAACGCGCCTATATAGCTCTCGCTTGCGAATACGGGCAGTGCGTTGTCCTTCTTGGTTGCGGTAATCACAGCCTTTGAAATGTTCCAGTCAACCGCCGCTTCGTTAGCCAAAAGCGTTACTTCTTCGTCATACAACGCAACCGCAAACACGGACTTTTTATAAGTCGTAGCCGTTGCCCATTCGTAATTTTCGTAGTCGTTCAAAGCAAATACGGCCTTGTACGACCCGACCGCCAGACCGCTCTGCAGCTTGTCGGTAACGAAAGTCATTAAAGCACTATCAAAGCCGCTGAAGTTTTCAACGGTAGGCTTAATAGCTACGCCCGTGTACTTCAAGCCGCCGCTATATACGGGCAGCGCAACCTTGACCTTTGCAACCTCTATTTCAACGGAAGTCAAAACCGCGTTGCCGCCCTCGTCCACGTAATTAACGGTTATAGTCTGCTTGCCAGCCTTCAGCTTTCCGTCGTGCAAGCCGTCACAGGTGATTTCAAGGTCTTCAACCTTAACGCTTTCCTTATTGCCGTTGTTGTATTCGATTTCTGCGGTCAGCTTTGCCTTCACGTCGTCCAGCGTGCTTGCCGTAGTAAATTCGCCGCCCCCCACCTTCGCTTCGATTTTCACGACAACCGCGTCGCTAATCGTAAGCGTTGCCGTCTTATCTTTAATGGGGTTATAGTTGCCGTCCGAGTGCGTGAACGAAACGGTAAAATCATAAGTTCCAGCAGCGCTGAAGCTCGTGCCCGTCTGCCCGTCAACGCTGTACGAAGGCGTTATCCATGCGGGCAGGTCACCGCTTATTACAAGCGTGTACGCCGTGCCGTTGAAAATTTCCGTCTTATCCTCGAACGTTATGCCAGACATATCGTAGTCCGCGGGGTTTATCGTTATCGTCGCCGTCATATCGGGGATATCCGCATACTCGGGGTCGCTGTGCGTAAAGCGCGCAATAACCGTGCCGCTGTCCGCAACATCGGTCGCGCCCGTAAATTCGGTCGTGCCGTCCGCCTTGTAATACTCAACGATTATCCAGTCGGGCAGCGTGCCGTCGATAGCTATCGTATGCGGCTGACCGTCGTAAGTGAACGTGCCGCTTTCGAACGTAACCGAAGGCGTATATATCTTCTTGTCCGTAATCTCGAAAGTCAGTTCAACCGTTTCGGGTACGTTATAGTTAGTAGGGTCTGCAACGCTGAACACCGCCTTTACCGTGTACTTGCCGACAGCCGTCTTAGCCGCAAACGGCGTAGTGCCGT
>JAIDIR010000026.1 GCA_029052615.1 Clostridia bacterium
ATCAATCTTTTTAAAATTGCCTTTTGTACTTGTTTTATTTTCTTCTCTATGCAGTTGTCAATCTTCAATTTATCAACTAAAGTTGAGGGCGGTTTTCCGTAAGAAAAACCATGCTGTCGTAGTCGACAGCTTTTATATGATAACAAAACGCAAACTATAAGTCAAGCATTTTTTTAAATTATTTTTATTTTTTCAACCTTTTTTGACAAGTGAAAATTATTACCGTAAAACGGTATAAAGTAACAAAAAAACGCCCCGCGCGTTGCAAACGCGCGGGGCTGTTCCGTAATATATATTATTTAATCTTGTCCGCGAGTTCTTTCAGATAGTCGACTGACGCTTTCAACTCCTCGAACGCGCCGTAGTCGCCGCGGTAGGATTCGAGTATCAAAGCGCCGTCGAAGCCCGCGCCCTTAAGGCGTTTTAAAATTTCCGAAAAGTCGTAAATCCCCTTGCCGGGCAGACACATTTTGCCGTTTTCGTCCATATCGGAAAGGTGCGCGTAGGCAACCGCCCCCTCCATATCCGCTAAATACGCCTGCCAGGGATAGCCGCTCCTGCGCGCCTGCTTCAAATCGAACACGCCGCAAAGGTCGGGGCAGTAGTTTTTCAGTTCACGGAAAAAACCGGGGCGGTTATAGGCGTAGTGCGCGGTGTTTTCCAGGCACATATTCAGCCCGTAGCCGCGCGCAAAGCCGTGCGCTTCGGCAATGCGCTCGCCGATAAAGCGCATATCGTCCCTGCCGTCGCCCGCGCGAACGAAGCCGTGAAAGGTGTAGTTGCGGCAACCGAGAAGCTGCGCCGAACGCGCAACCTGGTCCAGCCAGTAAAAGCCGTCGCCGCGTACCCTGCGCGTGGTATTGAAAAAGTTGCACTCGAAATTGAGCGGCATCACGTGAACGGAGTTGATTTCCAGCCCGCCCAAATCGGGCGCAAGCGCCTTGGAAAATTCGGGGCGGTATTCGTAGAAGGTGGAAAAGAACACCTCCGCCGTTTCCGCGCCCAGCGATTTAATTATGCGCGCCGCCTCCTCCGTGTGTTTTTCGGGAAAGAGCGCCGCCGTCGATATACCTACTTTCATAAGTTTATTGTATCACAATAATATTAAAATTGCAATACCATATTCCGTTCAGAAGCGTTATTCGCCCAGGGCTATGTAGCGCGATAAACAATAGGTAATGCGCTCGTCTGCGATGTTGGCAATGGGCGCAAGCGGATAGCCGCCCTTGGTCCATTCCTCCGCACATTCCGCCTTTGCTTGCGCCGCGGGCTGAGCCATTGCCGAAAGCGACTGGACGGCGGATATCACGCCCGTAAGCTCCTCCGCCTGTTTTAAAGCGCCCGCCGCTTCCTGCCCGCCTATGCTTTCCAGAATGGGTTGAAGCTCCTTGATATTCGCGTTTTTGCCCGACAGCATAAGCATGAGGACGAGAACGAGTAGTTGCATAAATTGACCCTCCGTCATAAACTGTATAAAAGCCGTTGCTTGGCGGCTTATTCCATTATATGCGGAGGGCTGAATGAAGGACTTTAAAAGTTATTCGCAGAACGGTGCCGGTGCGAACGGTGCGAAGTCGGGGGACGGCGCCAACGTCAACCAGACGGTAAATATGGCGGCTATGCTTGCAAAGGCGTTCGAGGGCAAGAGCGAAGCGCAGGTCTTGCAGACCATAATCGCGCAGGCGGAACAGGGCAAGCGCGACGGCACGCTGACAAACGCCGACCTGGACAATTTTTACAACACGCTTGCGCCCCTTTTGGACGGCTTTAAGCGGCAGAAGCTGAAGGGCATAATCGCAAAGCTGAAAGCAATCTGACGGAAATGAGAAAAGCCGCCGCCATTTAAGCGACGACCTTATATATGGTTATCCC
>JAIDIR010000260.1 GCA_029052615.1 Clostridia bacterium
GTTTTATCAGTAATCAGACTTACGGCAACGCAATTTTTGGCTTTTTCGAGAGTGACGGAAGAAATTATTGCCGTATCGAACGATGAAATTTTTCGTATCTCTTCCAAAAATTTTTCAGTCATTTATTATCTTATCCAACTCCGAAAAAAACTCACTCTCCGCATTCTCCGCAGGAACGCGCTTAAAAATATCGCCGTTTTTGAATATCACGCAGTATTCGGCGGAACCCGCAATTCCAAGGTCGCAGTCCTTCGCTTCGCCCGGTCCGTTTACGACGCAACCCATAACCGCAATCTTCAAAGGCTTTCTTACACTTTCAACTCTTTGGTTGACCTTGCCCGCAAGCGAAATTACGTCCCACTGGCATCTGCCGCAGGTCGGGCAGGAAATGACGTCCACAAAGTCGTTATCCAGTCCTACGGCACGCAGCAGTCTGCGTGCGGCAATGACTTCGCGGACGGGGTCACCCGTAATCGAAACGCGCAGGGTATCGCCTATACCGTTAAGCAGAAGCGCACCGAGAGCCGCACTCGATTTGACTACCGCCATCTGTTCGGTGCCCGCTTCGGTCACGCCTATATGCAACGGGTAATCACACCTTTCGGACAGCAGACTGTAAGCCCGATAGGTCAAGTCCGCGCCCGAAGCCTTGACGGAAATAACAATATCGTTTACGCCGCGCTTTTCTAAAACGCTGACGTTATAAAGCGCGCTTTCAACCAGCGCCTGTGCGCTCCTGCCGTATTTTGATAAATATTGCTTTTCTATGCTGCCCGTATTTGCGCCGACGCGAACGGCAATTTTGTGCGCCTTTATGCAATCGGCAACTATATTTATCTCGCTGTCGCCGCCTATGTTGCCGGGATTTATGCGCACCTTGTCGCAACCGTTTTCAATAGCCGCAACGGCAAGCTTATGGGAAAAATGTATATCCGCCACAATCGGCAAAGAACACTTGCTTTTAAGCGCCTTTATCGCCGAGGCGTCCTCCTCATCCAGTACCGACACGCGGACGATATCGCAGCCTGCGGAGGCAAGAGCGCCAATCTGCGCCGCAGTGGCATCCATGTCAGAAGTCTTAGTCGTACACATCGACTGAATTTTAACGCTTTCACCGCCGCCGATTTTTACTCCGCCGATATCGACGAGTCTTGTTACCTTTCTTTCCATACCAAAATTTAAGGCAGTTTTCACTGCCTTTTAAAACTTTTATTTCCTGTTTGCCATCATCTTCTGAAGTTCCGCCATAAAGCTGTCTATGTCCGTAAACGAACGGTAAACGCTTGCATAGCGCACGTAAGCTACTTCGTCAAGATTTTTAAGTCCGTCCATAACCATCTCGCCGATTTGTTTGGAGGAGATTTCCTGTTCCATCGAGTTATAGACGCACTTCGTGATTTCATCCACAAGCCCGTCGATTTTCCCCATAGATACGGGGCGCTTTTCGCAGGACTTGATAATTCCGCTTTTGATTTTCTGCGGGTCGTAAGTCTGCCGCGTGCCGTCGGACTTTACGACGAGTACGGGCGTATCTTCAATCGTTTCGTAAGTGGTGAAACGCTTGCCGCACTGCACGCACTCTCTTCTGCGCCTTATCGTCCTGCCCTCGTCCGCGGAACGGCTGTCTATAACTTTGCTGTCTTCACAACAGCAAAACATACACTTCATATTGTGAACTCTGACTTAGGTTTTTTGATTAT
>JAIDIR010000261.1 GCA_029052615.1 Clostridia bacterium
ATATATCCGAACTTCCGAAATTTTTATAAAAACAAGAAGCCGCCCGCGGTTGCACCGCGTGCGGCGTTTACTTTATATATTAGTTTTTTAATGTGCGGCTTTTTTTAAGCTTCTGCCTTCGAGCGCGCGCTTTATTGCCGCGAAGGGAAGTATGACTATGGATGCGATAGGCGTAAACAGCAGTCCGAACAGGAAAAATATTACGGAAAGTATCGCGCAAAGTATCGCGCCGCCTACCTTTACCAATATAAGAAATATAATGCCGTCCAGATCGAGTGTGAAAATTACTCCGGGTAAAGTGAACGATTTCAAAAAGAAGAAGAATATATCCGGCACTACGCTGTCTTCCCAGAATACCTGAATGCCGAAAGCCAGCCAGCAGATAAACACGCCCACGGCAATCAGTCCCGTCGCCCACAGCGGTTCGAGCTTGATTACCGCCATAAACAGAACGCAGAACAGCGCCGTCACGCCCAGCGCAATCAGCGAGCCCAAAACCAGCGACTTTTTGTTCTGTCGCTTGAATTCATTATATGCGTATATACGCTCGCTACGTATGCGAATATCGTTGCACTGTTTGCAGTAGATATGCTGTACGCCCGCGCCGCGCCCCGTGTGCTTGACCACGTATTCATTTGGACCGACGGGCTTTTTGCAGTCCTCGCAGTAGCCGTTTATAATTTTCTGTTCCACCACGCGTTCAACCACGGGCTGTACCACGCGCTCCACGACGGGAGCGGGCGATGCGGTAACGGCGGCTTCCTTGACGGGCGGGTCATTGCCCAGAAGCTCGTCGGTGGAAATTTTGAATATTTCGCACAGCTTTTTAATGGTGGAGGCGTCGGGCTCCGCCTGACCGTTTTCCCATTTGGATACGGCTTGCGGCGAAACGTTCAGCTTATCGCCCAGGTCCTTCTGCGTCAGGTCGAGTTGTTTGCGGTATTCTGATATTTTATTTCCAAGATCTTCCATGCGTTATCTCCGGTTAAAATTCATTTACGTAATTATTATAACATCTAAACTTGAAGTTGTATAATCCTTCCGCTCAACCAAAAGTTGAATTTACGGTAAAAAAGGTTGAATTTACATTTTTTTGACTGTCGTCCGAGCCGTTT
>JAIDIR010000262.1 GCA_029052615.1 Clostridia bacterium
TACGCAGTGCTGTCGTCGCCCTTTGCATGATAATATTCGTATCTTAGCTGGGTTAAGATATTAAATTTCAAGTCGTCCTCTGGCAGCTGCGGAACGTCTAAAAGCAGACTTTCGTCAACTTCCCTTAGCAACATGCCGCCGTTTACAAGCCCCTGAATTTTCAGAATTCTGAACATAACGCGCGAGGACGGGTCGTTTTTTATTGCTTCCCATATGACCAGACCGTCGGTTTTACCGCTGCGGTATTCGAACGGCACGACGTTGATTATAAACGAATAGAGCGCGTAGGGAAGCCCTATACACAGAATGGGCGGCACCGACGGAACGAGAATTGCGATTAATCCGAGGGCGATTATAAGCGCGTCGAAAAACAAGCCCGCGCCCGCGGTGAGCAGAAAGCGCAGCTTTAAGCACTTTGCGCCCTTGGGAAACACCTCTACCGAGGAGCTTTTGAATATGCGGATTTTGGGCACCTTGACGCCCATAGAGCTGAACGCGCCTATCATAAAGTGCGCGCCCTCGTGTATGAGCTCGTCAAGAAACGCGCCGATAAACACGAGAATGATATAGATCGGGATACTTGCGTACAGCTCGGGAACTTCTTCACCGACCTTGACCTGCGTGCAGAACACGTAGCCGCCCCACGCGGCAATGGCAACCGCGCAGAGTGCCGCAACTACCGTCATTATGGTTGAGAGCTTTCTCTTCATTTATTTTCCCCTTCGTCTGATGCGTGCAAAAATTTATTTTGTGATTATGTCGATATACTCGTCGTAAGTGACGTTTTTATCGAACTGCTTGGTGCCGTTTATTTCGATTATGCGGTTTGCAACCGTGTTCATAAGCTCCTGGTCGTGCGAGGTGAAAAGCATACAGCCCTTGAAATTCTTCATACCGTTGTTGAGTGCGGTTATGGATTCAAGGTCGAGGTGGTTGGTCGGCTCGTCCAGAATTAAGAAATTGCCGCCTTCGAGCATCATTTTTGCGAGCATACACCTTACCTTTTCGCCGCCCGAAAGCACCTTTGCCTGTTTTAACGCCTCCTCGCCAGAGAATAACATTCTGCCCAGCCAGCCGCGAAGATACTCCTCGTAGTGGTCGGTGGAGAACTGGGAAAGCCATTCGACGAGGTTAAGCTCGCAGCCCTGGAAAAATTCGTTGTTGTTTTCGGGGAAGTAAGAAGCCGAAATGGTCTTGCCCCAGCGCACCGTACCCGCGTCGGGCTGTGCCTTGCCGGACAGCACGTCGTAGAGCATGGAAATGGTCGTCGACTTGTCGCTGACTATGCCTATCTTGTCGTCCCTCTGCACGGTGAACGAAACGTTTTCGAAATATCCCTTTTTGGTCAGACCTTCCACCATCAAAATGTCGTTGCCGATATCCTTTTCATACTTGAAGTCGATGTACGGATATTTGCGTAAGGAAGGCTTGAAGTCGGATATGGTCAGCTTTTCAAGCTCCTTTTTCCTTGACGTCGCCTGTCTGGACTTGGAAGCGTTTGCGGCGAAACGCGCAATGAATTCCTGCAATTCCTTGGCGCGCTGCTCGTTCTTCTTGTTCTGGTCCTTCTGCTGGCGCGCAAGCAACTGGCTGGTTTCATACCAGAAGTCGTAGTTGCCGAGCATCATATTGATTTTACCGTAATCGACGTCGCATATGTGCGTGCAGACCTTGTTTAAAAAGTGCCTGTTATGCGACACGATTATAATGGTGTTTTCAAAATCGAGAAGATAGTTTTCCAGCCAGCGCACCGTCTTTATGTCGAGGTTGTTGGTCGGCTCGTCTAATAAA
>JAIDIR010000263.1 GCA_029052615.1 Clostridia bacterium
GTGCGCGGATAACGTTTGCTCCTCGATAGTCGGCATAGGCATCAACGTCAATAACGTTCTGCCCGAAGAGCTTAAGGAAACCGCCACGACCATGAGCGAGCAGAAGGGCAAAAAGTTGTCCGTAAAGCGAATACGGGCGCGCCTTGTGAAATATCTTAAAAAGCAGTACGACGTAAACGACTACAAGACGTACTGCGACTGGTTCGGACAGGAAGTCTATCTGGACAGTAACGGTCAGCGCACCGAAGCAATCGCGCTGGACGTGGACGCCGACGGAAGTCTGGTGTGTGAAATCAAAGGACAAATAAAAAAAATCAGCAGTGCTGAAATGAGTTTGAGGTTAAAATGCAAATCTATCTGACGAGTGCGCAGGAGCGCGAAGCTGACAAGAACGCAATAAGCTTCGGATTATCTTCCGAAGTGCTGATGAAGAGAGCGGGGCGCGCCCTTGCCGACGAGGTACAGGCGGTAGCTACGGCACGCAACGCCGAAAAGATTTTGCTCGTGTGCGGCACGGGCAACAACGCGGGCGACGGTTACGTCGCCGCAAGGGAGCTTATCGCACGCGGATACAACGTTTCGGTTTATTCGTGCGAGGGCGAAATTTCCATCGGCTGCAAGCGCGAAAAGAAGAGATATACGGGCAAATACACCCGCACCATTTCGGGCGACATAATCGTCGACTGTATTTTCGGCACGGGCTTGAACCGCAAACTGCAGGGCGAGCACGCTTCGGCGGTCCGCAAGATAAACCAGAGCAGCGCTTACGTAATAGCGGCGGATATTCCCAGCGGTCTTAACGGCGACAACGGCATAGTTATGGGCTCGGCGGTAAAGGCGGACCTGACGGTTGCGCTCGGTCACATCAAGCTGGGCTGCGTGTTCGGTGACGGCGTGGATTACTGCGGCAAGATAGTCGTCAAGGATATCGGCGTGGCGGCTGACGAGAGCTGTGCAAAAGCGGTGGAGGACGAGGACGTCGCGGCGTTCTACAAGCCCCGCAAGCGCAACACCAACAAGGGTGATTACGGCTCGGCGTGCATCGTTGCCGGCTCGGAAGAATATCTCGGCGCGGCGGGCTTAAGCATATCCACTGCGCTCCGTTCGGGCTGCGGCTACGTTCACGCGGTAGTTCCCGAAAAACTCAAATACAGTCTGGCGGCGGCTCATCCCCAGTGCATTTACAGCGCGGTGCCCGATTTGCAGGCGGACGCAATCGCAATAGGTATGGGCGTAGGCTGCACGCAGGACGCATATAATCTTTTATGCGCGCTTTTGAAATCTTACAAGGGCAAGCTCATTATCGACGGTGACGGCTTGAACCTGCTTGCAAAATACGGCAAGGACATTTTGCCCGAAAGCAAGGCGGAAATTCTTTTAACGCCCCACGTCGGCGAAATGGCAAGGCTGTGCGGCATCGAAAAGCAGGCCGTGCTCAACGACCCCTTCGGCGTGGCTAAAAAATTCGCGGCGGAATATAATGTAACAGTACACCTCAAAAACGCCGTATCGATAACGACCAACGGCAAAATTTCCACCCTGTCGGTGCGCGGCACCAGCGCGCTTGCAAAGGCTGGCAGCGGAGATTTGCTTGCGGGGCTCATCTGCGGTAACGCCGCACGCGGGCTCAGCGTATTCGACGCGGCGGTATGCTCGCAATACGTTCTCGGCTGTGCCGCCGAGGTATGTTCGGAAGAAATGTACGACGGCGCGGTAACGGCTGCAGACATTGTGAATAATTTACACGTTGCGATAAAACGCTTGACGCGTTGAAAATAGCGTGATATATTATATTTGTTGAAAGGGAGTAGTTAAAGGCAGACTTCGTCATCACAGCGCAACCGCTCGGGGTCTGACACCGCTATTTACGACGGTAACAAGACTTTTAACTTAAAGAAATTTAAGTTAGAGGTCTTTTTTCTTTTTTTCGTAACAAACTATAATAGGAGTAATTTTATGGCGTTTTTGTGGATCTTTCTTCTGTTGGTAGGTTTCGTGCTCTTGGTCAAGGGTGCCGACTTCTTCGTGGACGGTGCTTCGGGCATAGCCGCAAAGCTTCACGTTTCAACCTTTATAATAGGTTTAACGGTTGTTGCACTCGGCACGTCCGCGCCCGAGGCGG
>JAIDIR010000264.1 GCA_029052615.1 Clostridia bacterium
GGGCGGCACGGTCGACGCGGCAAGGGCTAAGGCATACGCCGCAGTTAAAAATATCAGTTGGGAAGGTATGAGCTACCGCACCGACATAGGCGTAAAATACCGCGAGGGTTAATTATGATTTACAGAATTTTCGTAGAAAAAAAGGACAATTTGCAGGCGAAAAAGGTAGCCGAGGATATTCATAACCTCTTAAAGATTGACGTAAAAGAAGTACGTCAGCTTTTGCGTTACGACGTGGAGAATATAACCAAGACGGAATTCAACGCGGCAGTGCCCTGCGTATTTTCCGAACCTCCCGTAGACGACGTATATCTGGAAGAGGTGGAATTTGACGAAGACTATTCGGTTTTTGCCATTGCGTATCTTACCGGTCAGTACGACCAGCGCGCGGACAGCGCGGCGCAGTGCGTGCAGCTTCTCACCCAAAAGGAGCGTCCTTTGGTTAAGTGCGCCACGGTCTACGCTATTAAAGGCGCAACGCCCGAACAGCTTGAAAGAATTAAAAAACACCTTATCAACCCCGTTGAAAGTGAGGAAGTGGGGCTTGAAAAGCCCGAAAGCCTTGCTCACGTTGCGCTTGAAGTCGAGGACGTGAAATCGGTTGAAGGATTTTTGGAGCTTTCCAACGAGCAGATTTTGGAATATCATTCTAAGCTCGGGCTTGCAATGTCGGTTGAGGATTTGATTTTCGTACGCGACTACTTTGCAAAGGAAGGGCGCAATCCCACCGAAACGGAAATAAAAGTTATAGATACGTATTGGTCGGACCATTGCCGCCATACGACGTTTGCAACCGAAATAGAGGACGTCGTAGTCAACAGCGACAACCCCCATATAAACAGAGCGTTGCAGGCGTACAAGGGACTTTTTGCGGAGATGTACGCCAACCGTCCCGACAAATATCCCTGCCTTATGGATATAGCGACCATTGCGGTCAAAAAGCTTAAAAAGGAGGGCTTGCTCGACAACCTCGACGAGTCCGACGAAATCAATGCGTGCTCTATAAAAATTGACGCGGTTATCGACGGCAAGGAAGAGAAATACACCGTAATGTTCAAGAACGAAACGCACAACCACCCGACGGAAATCGAGCCGTTCGGCGGTGCGGCAACCTGCTTGGGGGGAGCAATCCGCGACCCTCTTTCGGGCAGAACTTACGTGTTGCAGTCCATGCGCGTCACCGGTTGCGCGGACCCCACCGAGCCTATTGAAAAGACGCTTGCGGGTAAGTTGCCCCAGCGCGTAATCACCAAGACGGCTGCGGCGGGCTTCTCGTCCTACGGCAACCAGATAGGTCTTGCCACGGGTCAGGTAGAGGAAGTTTATCACCCCGGTTTCAAAGCCAAGAGGCTGGAAACGGGCTTCGTTGTCGGCGGTGCAAAGTCGGATATGATTTACCGCGCAAAGCCCGAAGCCGGCGACAAGATTATTCTTTTGGGCGGCGAGACGGGGCGCGACGGCTGCGGCGGCGCTACCGGCTCCTCCAAGGCTCACGATAAAAAGTCGGTGCAAACCTGCGGAGCCGAGGTGCAGAAGGGTAACGCGCTTACCGAAAGGAAGTTGCAGCGACTGTTCCTCAACGAAAAAGCTACGCGCATGATTAAAAAGTGCAACGACTTCGGAGCGGGCGGCGTTTCCGTCGCTATCGGCGAGCTTGCCGACGGGCTGGTTATCGAGCTTGACAAAGTTCCCAAGAAGTACGAAGGTCTTTCGGGTACGGAGCTTGCTATTTCCGAATCGCAGGAAAGAATGGCGGTGGTTGTTGCGGCTGACGACGTGGAAAGCTTTATTGCGCTTGCGGCGGAAGAAAATCTTTCCGCAACGCCCGTTGCAACCGTAACCGACGACAGAAGAATGAAGATGTATCACCGCGGAAAGGCTATCGTCGATATTTCGCGTGATTTCCTCGATACCAACGGCGTTAAACAGGTTACCTCCGCGGAGATTAACGACAACGCCACTAAATTTTTCGATAAGCCCGTAATCGGCGACTTTAAAGACGCGGTTGCCAAGACGCTTACGCAGCTTAACGTTTGTTCCAAAAAGGGACTTGCGGAAATGTTCGACTCGACTATAGGCGCAAAATCTGTGTATATGCCTTTCGGCGGCAAATACCAGTTGACGCCCGTAATTGCCATGGCGGCAAAACTGACGGGCGGTGAAACGGACGATTGTACGGTTTCGGCATACGGCTATAACCCCGAGCTGTCCTCGTCGTCGCCTTTCACCGGCGCGATTTACGCAATAGTGACTTCGGTTGCAAAAGTCGTTGCCGCGGGTGCCGATTACAGAGATATCCGCCTGTCGCTGCAAGAATTCTTTATGCGTTTGAGAAACGACCCCAAGCGTTGGGGCGTGCCGCTTTCCGCACTTCTTGGCGCGCTGTATACCCAGCTCAATCTCGGTTTGGGCGCAATCGGCGGCAAGGATTCCATGAGCGGTACTTTCGAAGATATCGACGTTCCGCCCACGCTCATTTCGTTTGCGCTTGCCCCTGCAAAGGCTTCCAAGCTTATAAATAACGTAGTAAGCGATGAGGGGCGCAAGCTGTATCTTCTTCCCATGAGAAAGGACGGCTGTGCAATTCCCGACTTCGAGTATTTAAAGAAACTCTATTTCGTTATCAAACTCAATATCGATAACGGAAATATCGATTTTGCAACGGTTGTTGAAAAGGGCGGAGTCGTATCGGCGGTAATAAAGAGCTGCCTCGGCAACGGACTCGGATTTGATTTTACGGGCGATGCAAGCTATCTGTTTGCCGAACACTACGGCGATATTATCGTGTCGGCTAAGGACGTAACCAAGCTCGGCAATGATATCGTGCGCGTGCTCGTAGGTACGTCGTCGCACGACGCTTTCACTTACGGCTCGGAAATCATAACCGTAAGGGACGCTTCAGGTTACTATGCGGGCAAGCTTTCAACCGTATTCCCCGTGACGGCGAAGGCGGAGGGCGAAGTGCCCGACTGCGATTATTCGGAAGGTAAAAAGTATTCCAATATCGCAACCAAGACGGCAACGCCGCGCGTATTTATTCCCGCGTTCCCCGGCACCAACTGCGAGCTTGACACCGCTCGTGCGTTCAAGCTTGCGGGCGCAACACCAGAAATTCTGGTAATTAAAAACCGCACTGCCGCGGACATCGAAGAGAGCGTTCAGGCTATTATAAAGGCGATAGACGGGGCAAACATAATTGCATTTCCCGGCGGCTTCTCCGGCGGCGACGAACCCGACGGCTCGGGTAAGTTCATCGCTACGACGTTTAAAAACCCCGCGATTGCCGAAAGGATAATGGAGCTTTTGAATAACCGCGACGGACTTGCATTAGGTATATGCAACGGCTTCCAGGCGCTTATCAAGCTCGGTCTGGTGCCTTACGGCAAGGTAAGCCCGCTTACGGCGTCGTCGCCCACGCTTACCTACAACAACATTTCGCGCCACGTTTCCACTATGGTGAATATCCGCGTAGCAAGCAATCTCAGTCCCTGGCTTTCGGGCTGCAACGTCGGCGACGTTTATTCGGTTCCCGTATCCCACGGAGAGGGCAAAGTGGTTGCGCCGCAGGAAGAGCTCCAGAAGATGCTTGAAGGCGGTCAGATTGCAACCCAGTACGTCGACCTGAGCGGCAAACCCACTATGGTCAGCCCCTATAACCCCAACGGCAGTACGTGGGCTATCGAGGGTATCACTTCGCCCGACGGCAGAGTGTTCGGTAAGATGGGTCACAGCGAGCGCATAGGCAAAGACCTCTACAAAAACTACGAAGGCAATTTCGATATGAAAATATTCGAAAGCGGCGTAAAATATTTCAAATAAAAATAAGAACGGCGGGCTTGAACTTAAAACGGTCAAGCCCGCTTATTTGTGGTATATTTCACTTTACAAACACAATATTTTGTGTTATAATCAAAAAAACTAAGGCAGAGGTCACAATATGAAGTGTATGTTTTGCGGTTGTGAAGACAGCAAAGTTATAGACAGCCGTTCCGCGGACGAGGGCAGGACGATAAGGCGCAGAAGAGAGTGCGT
>JAIDIR010000265.1 GCA_029052615.1 Clostridia bacterium
ATTTATATGCGCGCTTGCAATTTGCAGGCGCGTTTTTCTTATTTTTTGCCTGCATTTTGTTGTCTTTTTTCGTTGCTGATGATATAATAAAGAATGCAAGATAATGCTTAATCGGAGATATAATCGTGAACAAGAAAAAAAACAACGATAAACGCTCATATATACTGACCAAAGAGACTCTCGGAATGACGATTTTGTTATTCTGTTTCGTAGTCACTTTAATGCTTTTCACCAACAAACTGATATTCCTCGGGTTTGGTAACGCCGTATGTACTTTCATGTACGGCACTTTCGGCTACGGTTCCTTTATCGTCGTAGCACTTCTTGCATACCTTGGCGAATGGTTGGTTTTCGAAAAGAAAATAAAGGTCAAAGTCCGTCCTACGATTTTTGTGGTTGCGACTGTCGTAATGCTCTTTATGCTTTTCCATGCCGTTACCACGGCTACGACTAAATGCGATATGTCAACCTACGGAAGCTATTTGTCCGACTGCTACAAGAACGCGGCAAACGGTTTTAAAGGCTATACTTTCGGCGGCGTTATCAGCGGCTTGCTCGTTTATCCCATAGCAAAGGGAACGACCTACGTCGGCGCTTACGTCATTTTCTCGATTCTTACCGTCGTGTTCGGCACGCTTTCCGTTCTTGCTATAAGGAGCGTCGTGCTTGGCAAATCGGTAGTCCGCGCTAATAAGAGCCGTAACGTCGAAACCGAAGAGGAAGAGATTGAACAGCCCGAACAGCAGACCGACGTTCATTCCCAAAAGCTTGATAATCTTTATTCGGTTAACGAAAATCATGAAATTGTTACTAAGTTAAGACAGAGCGAACAGCGCAGACAGACGGCTATAAAGCAAGCTGAAAGTGATAATGCGAGGGGAGAAATTTCTGGAAAAAGAAACGACGATAAGTATTCGCCCGAAAACCTCGGAAGAAAGATTTTGTTCGAGCCGGGTGAATTTGCGGCTGAAAGCTATCGCCGTAATATGATTTATAACGAGGATTCGTATTTCAATCACCCCGTGCAGAGCGAAAACGATTATCTCCGCAGTTTTTCAAGCGGTTCAACGCCCGCACGCGAGGCAACTCCGCCTGCGGATACGACTTATACTTCGGATTACGCTTCTCAAGTCGATAATAAGGGGAACGATACCGATATGCCGTCCTATCTTTACGGTGAAGAGCCCGTGGATAATCTCGGCAGTCAGCCGCTTTACCGCGAAAAGACCGACGAAAACGATTACAACTCTTACACGGTGGACGAGCATTCCTCTATAGATTACGAGGAGGAGCAGCCGACCGTCGATTCCGAGCCAGATATCGAGCAAAGATATTCCGAGCCGCTGGTTTCGCAAAGTCAAACCGACCCCTACGATCTGGACAGCGAATTTGAAGAGGATAAACCTGCCGCAGAGATTACCGGGCAGCGTGAAGAGCCCCGCATTGTCCGCAACGAAGAAATTATCCGTTCGGATATCGCCGAGGAGAAAAAGCCTTTACGCGAGCCTGAAGTTAAGCCCGAGGAGAAACCGACCGAGCGCGGTTCCAGACTGTTCGATTTGTTCAGTTCGTCCAATCCCAGATTGAGCGGCGAGCGCCGCATAGAGCCTGATGTTTCGGCGCTTCAGGCAGAGAGGAGAGAGAGCAGCAGAGAAAACCTCTTCGACGAGGAGAGCGACGATAATCTTTTCAGTGACCAGACTCCTTTGGCAGAGCGCGGTGAAACTTCACAGGCTGAAAGCCCCGTAGTACCTCCCGTAAGAGAGCGCGGTGTGTTAAACGACAGAGCCGACGGCGGAATGATTGAAGCTCCCCGCAGGCCTGTGCCGTCCGTCGTCGAAAGCGCGCCTAAGAAGGTTGAGGAACCCAAGCCTCCTGTAGAGGAAAAGCCCAAGCACGTTTGGAAAAAATACGTGCGACCTACGATTGACCTTTTGGACGATTATCCCGAGAATAATAACGTAAATACCGCCGAGATCGAGGAGAGCAAGCAGATTATATGCGATACGCTCGCCGATTACCGTATCGACAGCAGAATATCTAACGTCGTAGTCGGACCGGCAATTACCAGATACGACGTAATAATCGAGGACAGGACCAACATAAAGAACGCGCTCAAGTACAGGGAAGCCATTGCAATGGCGCTTATGAAGGAGAACGTTACAGCATATCTCAACTATTCCAAGGGCGCAATTTCTATCGAAGTTCCCAATTCGAACCGCTGCGTCGTCGGACTTAAGGGAATGCTTGCAAGCAGTACCTTCCTCAACGCCAAGCCCAACAGCCTGACCTTTACTCTTGGTAAGAACGTAGAGGGACAGACCGTTTGCCCCGATATTACCAAGATGCCGCACTTGTTGGTTGCAGGTACTACGGGCAGTGGTAAGAGTATTTGCCTTTCGACTCTGATTGTCAGCCTTTTGTACAAATACGGTCCCGAAGAGCTAAGATTTATTCTCGTTGACCCCAAACAGGTCGAATTCATTTCCTACGACAAGCTGCCCCACCTTATGATCAACGAAATTATTTACGACGTTGACAAGGCGATAAAGGCGTTGAACTGGGCGATTAAAGAGATGGAAAACCGCTATCAGCTCTTTAAGGAAATGACTGAAAAGGGTATAGCCACCAAAAATCTGACCGAATACAACGCGCATCTTCCCGAGGGCGAGGAGAAGCTGCCCAAAATAGTAATTATTCTCGACGAATTCGGCGATTTGATGTTGCAGGCTAAAAAGGATATCGAGAGCAGAATTATAAGGCTCGTGCAGAAGTCGCGTGCCTGCGGAATTCACCTTATTCTTGCAACTCAGCGCCCCTCGGTCGACTGTATCACCGGTCTTATTAAGTCCAACCTGCCTACCAGAATAGGTTTCAAGGTTAACTCTTTCGACGACGCGAGATGTATCTTCGATATCGGAGGTGCGGAAAAGCTTCTCGGTAAGGGCGACCTGTATTTCCGTTCGGCGGAAAATCCCGACCTTGCAAGAATTCAGGGCTGCTTTATCGATACTCACGAGGTGCAGAAAGTCACCGACTTTATCAAGCAGAATAACGAAACCTATTTCGACCAGAGCGTAAGCGACTTTATAAATACCGTGGAGGAAGAGCCCGTGGACGGACCTTCCGAGGACGGCGTTGCGGGCGGCGACTCTACCAAGGTGGACGATACGTTCATAAAAGCGCTGAAATTCTGCGTTACCAGCAACCAGGCTTCCGTTTCCATGATTCAGCGCCGTTTCCCTATCGGGTATATGAAGGCGTGCAAAATAATCGACTGGATGGAAAATATGAATTACATAACCCAGTCGGAAGGCTCCAAGCCGAGAAAGGTGCTCTTATCGCGTGAAGAATTTATTCAGCGGTACGGTGACGTTGATGACTGATTTTAAGCGGAAGAAATTCGGCGTAATCTCTCTTGGTTGCGATAAGAACCGCGTCGATACCGAAAAGCTTTTATCGCTTATAAAGTCCAACGGCTGCACGCTTACGGACGATATTTCGGAGGCGAATATTCTAATCGTAAACACCTGCGCGTTCCTCAACGAATCCAGAAAGGAAGCAATTGAGACTGTGCTGGACGGTGCTTCTTATAAGAGTGCAAATCTGGAAAAGCTTGTCGTCAGCGGTTGTTTGCCCCAGAAGTACGTGGGTGAGCTGTACGAATCGCTTTCAGAAGCGGACGTCTTTCTGGGTACCAACGATTACGATAAATTTTTTGAAGCATTGGAAAAATCGTATAACGGTGAAAGAGTTAATTTCGTCGGTTTTGGCGATAATACTTTTAACACTGACCGTGTCGTCACTACGCCCTGTCATTACGCGTATCTCAAAATTGCCGACGGCTGCAATAATTTCTGCACTTACTGCCTGATTCCAAAAATCCGAGGCAGATACGTAAGTTACCCGATGGAGCAGCTTTTGAAAGAAGCGGAGGAGTTGGGTGACGTTTCGGAACTGATTTTGGTTGCTCAGGACGTTTCCAGATACGGAATTGATATTTACGGAAAAAAATTTTTAGTAAATTTTTTAAAAAAGCTGACAAC
>JAIDIR010000266.1 GCA_029052615.1 Clostridia bacterium
ATCCTCAACAATCTTACCCAGCGTGTCAAGCTCGCTTGCGGGATACTGTCCGCTTTCTACGAGGTTGCCGAGCATATTGCAGAGTATTCTTCTGTAATACTCGTGGCGGGGATATGCAAGGAAGGAACGGCTGTCCGTAAGCATACCGACCGACTGTGCAACCAGGCCGACCTGCATAAGCGTTTCGAGGTTGGTCTTCATGCCGTCCTGCTGATCGAGGAACCACCAAGCCGTGCCGACCTGCACCCTGCCCTTTACGCCTTCCTTCTGGAAGCAGCCCGCCAGAACGGTGAGCGCGTAGTTGTCGCGGGGGTTGAGGCAGTATAAAATGGTCTTGGGCAGTGCGTCCTGTCCGTCAAGCTCGCCCAGAAGCGCGGAGAGCTTTTCCATATAAACGGCGTCTTCGATTGCGTCGAAGCCAGTATCGGGACCGATTTTTGCCAGCATGCTCTTGGAATTGTTGCGGAGTGCGCCGATGTGGTACTGCTGAACCCAGCCGTACTTTTTGTACTGCTTGCCGAGGAAGAGAAGCACGTAACCCTTGTACTTGTCCTGCTCCTCCACGGAGACAGGCTGACCCTTCATACCCTTTAAGAAGATGGCGTTAGCCTCCTCGTAGGTTGCGGGCGCGTAGCAAACGACGTCGAGCGCGTGGTCGGAAAGGCGCGAACCCATGCTGTCGAAGTAAGCGATTCTGTCCGCAAGCGCGTTGCACAGATCCTCAAGCGTCTTAATTTCCTTGCCCACAACGCCTGCAAGCTGCTTTACCCAGCTTGCAAACCACGAAAGCTCTACGTTAATCGCCTTGTCGGGACGGAACGCGGGACGAACGGTAACCTTTAAGGTCTTATCCTCGTTCATCTTCTTGTGCCATTCCAGACTGTCCACGGGGTCGTCGGTGGTGCACACGGTCTTAACGTTGAACTTGTACATCATCTCGCGCGCGGTAAGCGTTTCAAGAACCTTGTTTGCCTTATCCCAAATCTTTTTTGCATTGGAGGGATTGATTATATCGTCTATGCCGAAATACCTCTGCATTTCGAGGTGCGACCAGTGATATAAGGGGTTGCCCACGAAATAGGGCATACTCTCGACGAACTGCTGATACTTTTTGTAATCGTCGTCGGGACCCGAAATGGAATCCTCCTCGTATCCCCTTGCGCGGAGTGCGCGCCACTTGTAGTGGTCGCCGTATCTGTCGCCCGCGCCCAGCCATACCTCCGCAAGGTTGCGGAACTTCTTGTCCTCGTAAATTTCCTTGGGCTGAAGGTGGCAGTGATAGTCTATAATAGGCATTTTTTCCGCGTGGTCGTGATACAGCTTTTTAGCGGTATCCGTTTCAAGCAGAAAATCTTTATCCATAAATTTTTTCATATTATAACGTTACTCCTGTTTTAAAGATAGCTATTTCCTTAGTGTTATTGAGCTCGTTCTTGGTCTTTTTGCCGTTGGCAACGTCTACGATTAAATCGATAAACTTTTCAAGCTGGGTGTCGAAATCGGAATCGAGCACCGCGCCCGCGTTGAAATCTATCCAGTTGCTCTTTTTAGCCGCAAGCTCGGAATTGGTGGCAATCTTGATAGTGGGCACGAAACCGCCGAAGGGCGTACCGCGTCCCGTAGTGAACAGCACGAGGTGGCAGCCCGCCGCCGCAATGTTGGTAACGGCGCACATATCATTGCCCGGTCCGTTTAAAAGGTTAAGTCCCTTCTGCGTTACGAAGCCGTCGTCGAACACTACGTCGTTCACGGGACCGGAGCCCGACTTCTGCGTACAGCCGCACGACTTATCTTCAAGCGTGGTAATGCCGCCAGCCTTGTTGCCGGGGGAAGGATTTTCGCCCACGGGCTGACCGTTGGAACGGAAATAGTCCTTGAAATCGTTGATAAGCTTGACCGCCTTTTCAAAGGTCGCTCTGTCCTTGCAGCGGTTCATAAGCTGCTGCTCGGCGCCGAACATTTCGGGCACCTCGGAAAGCACGGACGTGCCGCCCACCGAAACGATATAGTCGGAGAAATAGCCGACCAAAGGGTTAGCGGTTATTCCGCTAAGTCCGTCGCTGCCGCCGCACTTAAGACCGACCTTGAGGCAGGATATATCCTTTTCCACCCTCTTGTCCTTCTTTACGACAGCCGCAATCTGTTTAAGGAGCGCAACGCCCGAAGCTATTTCGTCCTCCACTTCCTGGCAGACGAGAAATTTAATTCTGTTTTCGTCAACCTTGCCGAGCGTCTGTTTAAACGCGTCCATCTGGTTGTTTTCGCAGCCCAAGCCGAGCACGAGCACGCCGCCCGCGTTGGGGTGGCGGACCATCTTCTGCAAAATGAGCTTGGTCCTCTCGTGGTCGTCGCCGAGCTGGGAGCAACCGTAGGGGTGCGTGTAGGTGAACACGCCGTCAAAGCCGTCCTCGCCGCACTCCGCCTTAAATGTTTCCACGATTTCTTTAGCTTGTCCGTTGACGCAGCCGACGATGGGAATAACCCATATTTCGTTGCGTATTCCCACGTTGCCGTCAGCGCGCGCATACACGTTGACCTTGCGCATCTTGCCGGGCTTTAAAGTGCAGTCGACTTTGTTGTACTCGTACTCCAGATTTTCCGAAAGATTGGTCTTGACGTTGTGCGTATGCACCCATTTACCGACGGAAATATCTTCGGTAGCGTGTGCGATAGGCACTCCGTACTTAATGATATTTTCGCCGTTTGCAATTGCGCGGAGCGCAAACTTGTGACCCTTGTTTACGTTCTCTGCAAGCGTAACGCCCTGCTCGGTTTCGCCCTTTTTAAGGTCGCACAGCGCAACCGCAACGTTGTCGAGCGGATTGATTATAATTGATTTTTTAGCCATACTTTATTCCTTAATAAATAGGATTGTCCCTCCGATTAGAAGCGAGCAAGACAAGGCGCGTGAGCACCGACCGCAGGGAGTGTACACAGAAGTACACAACCAAGG
>JAIDIR010000267.1 GCA_029052615.1 Clostridia bacterium
CACCCTGCACTTCTACGAGGGGTCAGCTTATCGAGATGACCTGCTCCAGGAGAACGAGCGCGTCGTATACCGAGCTGTCGCCGTGGGGGTGATATTTACCTAAGCAGTCACCGACGATACGCGCGCACTTACGAAACGCCTTGTCGTTGTAAAGACCGAGGTCGTGCATCGAATATAAAATTCTGCGGTGCACGGGCTTCAAGCCGTCCCTTATGTCGGGAATGGCGCGGGAAACGTTGACCGCCATTGCGTAGGCGATGAACGATTTTTTAAGCTCTTCGTCAACTTCGACCTCGAGCATCTTGGTCATTGCCAGAGTTTTGACAAATTCTTCGGTAAGCTCGGGGCTGGTCTGTTTTTTAGCCATAATTTTTTCCTCCCCTTAAATATCCAACTCGGCAACGAGTTTGGCGTTGTCTTCAATGAACTGTCTGCGAAGTTCGGGTTGCTCACCCATGAGAAGGGCAAACATCTTGTCCGCCTCTACGGCGTCCTCTACGTTTATTCTTACAAGGGTGCGCTTTGCGGGATCCATAGTCGTTTCCCAAAGCTGTTCCTTGTTCATTTCGCCAAGGCCCTTATATCTCTGCAATTCGAATTTGCCGTCGGGGTGCTCCTCCCTGAACTTTGTCAAAGCCGCGTCGTCGTAGAGATAGGTATCCTCTATGCCCTTGCCGGACACCTTGTAAAGGGGCGGCTGCGCGGCGTAGACGTGACCGTTTTCAACCAGCGGGCGCATATAGCGGAAAAAGAAGGTTAAAAGCAATATTCTTATGTGAGAACCGTCGACGTCGGCATCGGTCATTATAATGATGCGGTCGTATCTCAATTTGCTTTCGTCGAAATTTTCCTGTATGCCGCAGCCGAACGCGGTTATCATCGCCTTGATTTCTTCGTTTTCGAGAACGCGGTTGATGCGCACCTTTTCGACGTTGAGGATTTTACCTCTCAGCGGCAGTATTGCCTGGAAGCGCCTGTCGCGCCCCTGCTTTGCCGTGCCGCCCGCCGAGTCGCCCTCGACGATATATATTTCGCACAGCTCCGAACGCTTGTCCGAACAGTCCGCAAGCTTGCCGGGAAGCTTGGTGCTTTCCAGAACGCCCTTGCGCCTCGTTTCCTCTCTTGCAAGCCTTGCCGCGTCGCGCGCACGCTGCGCGGTTATACAGCGCAGAACCAGCTCTCTCGTTTCGGCGGGGTGCTCTTCGAGGTAGGTGCCGAATTTGTCGACTACCGCCTTCTGCACGAAGCCGCGCACGTAGGTCGAGCACAGCTTGCTCTTGGTCTGGCTTTCATACTGCGCGTCGGCAATCTTGACCGAAACCACGGCGGTTATACCTTCGCGGACGTCGTCGCCCGAAAGCTTGTCGTTATCCTTTAATATTTTTAATTTGTGACCCGCGTCGTTTATGACCTTGGTTAAAGCCGATTTAAAGCCGTCCAGGTGCGTGCCGCCGTCGGGCTGGCGGATATTGTTGGAGAAGGGGAAAATCTGCTCCGAATAGCCGTCGTTATACTGAATTGCAACTTCGAGGAATTTGTCATCGCCCTCGTTTTCCTCAAAATATACGGGCTGGGCGAAGAGAACGTTTTTGCCCTCGTTTATGTCCTGTATAAAGTGAACTACGCCGCCCTCGTAACAGAAGGTGTCCGTACGCACCTTTTCACCGCGGTAATCGGCAAGCGTGAGCGTAAGCCCCTTGTTGAGGTACGAAAGCTCGCGAAGGAGCGTTCTCAGCGTTTCATAGTTGAAATCAACCGTTTCGAACATCGTGGGGTCGGGATGGAAACAGATTGACGTGCCCGTAGCGTCGGTGTCCTCTATAATCTTCAAAGGCTCCTCGGGAACGCCCTCGTGATAGACCTGACGGAATTTATGTCCGCGCTGGCACACCTCGGCGATAAGCGTATCGGAGAGCGCGTTTACGCACGAAACGCCGACACCGTGAAGTCCCGAAGAAATTTTATAGCCGCCGGCTTTATTGCCGCCGCCGAACTTTCCGCCCGCGTTGAGGTTGGTCAAAGCAAGCTCTACGCCCGAAATGCCCTCCTCCTTATTGATACCCGTGGGGATACCTCTGCCGTTGTCCTTGACCGTGCAATAACCTTCGGCGGAAATGGTAACTTCAATCTTGTCGCAGTAGCCTGCAAGCGCCTCGTCGATAGAGTTGTCGATGACCTCTCTTACAAGGCAGTGCAGACCCTTTTCGTCGGTAGGTCCGATGTACATTCCGGGGTGCTCTCTTACAGGCTCCAACCCCTTCAACGCTTTCAAGCTGTTCGCATCGTAATCGGAGCGCACTTTTTCGGGCATAAATTCACCTCTCATAAAT
>JAIDIR010000268.1 GCA_029052615.1 Clostridia bacterium
CTATAAGCCCGCCGACCCGATAACCGATATGGACCTCGGCGACGAAACGGACAAAAACTGATAAGCAATTAAAACTAAAACCCGTCCTTTGCGGCGGGTTTTTATTTGTTGCAAAATTTAATTGAAATTGTGCGCGGAATTTGCTAAAATGAAATTATGAATACTTTAAAATACGGTTCGGAGCATATCGACGGCGTTGAGGGCTTGCTCAGGCGGGAAAACAACCGCGTGGATTTGCCTTCCGACGTTTATTTCGATATTGCGCGTTTGATGTCGGAGGAGCAGACCGACAAACAGAAACTGCATAAATTGATTGCGAAAACCTTTTCGGTTCTGGCTTTCGAAAACGACGAGCTTGTGGGCTTTGCAAGCATGGACAAGGAAGGCAACGCGGGCATTCTGGTGACCGCAAGCGGAGAGTATTCCGATAAAGCCGCAAAGAGCCTTTTGAAGGCGCTGGAGCGCAGAGCGGCAAAAAAGGAGCTGCCCCGCATTTACGTTTTGCAGACAACCGAATCGGATGAATTTTTCCGCAAGAACGGCTATGCGCCCATGGAAAATCCCTCGGGCTACGGCGTGAACGAGGGGATACTTGTAAAGGAAATTGCGCCCAAGGATAAATTCACAATAACGCCCGACAGGGTGCGGAAGATAAGGCTGGACCCTTCTAAGCCGATAAAAGTCGAAAGCAAAATCGTCGTTTTTCCCAAGGTATTTCTGATCGTAGCGTGCTTTTTCGTCGTGCTGCTTACCATAATTGCCGTCGCGGAATACGTCAAAAACGGCAGTCTGGATTCCAAATTCAATCTATTCTTTATCGTGTTCGGCGTATTGTTTGCCGCCGCGCTTGCTCTGTTCATCGCCTATATGATGCGGGGCGCGCGCGTGAAGCGGGAGATTTTGGAGCAGATGGAGGTGACCAACGGCATAGTTACCGAGGTTACCGTGCATACGCGTTACGTGCAGGACAGCGACGGCAACCGCGACAGTCGTGAGGACGTGGGGGTTTACTACGTTTTTTACGACGGCGATATAAAGCGCGAGGGAAGCTTTACGCGCACTTACTCACACTTTAATTCGCAGTTTTTCAAGGGGCAGGAAGTCATAATTGCCTACGACGAAGATAAGAGCTATCTGTTGACCAAATACACGATAATGGACGAAATGCCCGCAAAGCGGTCTGCAAACCATACCGTGCCCGTCGCGGAAACTGAGGAAAGTGAAGAAAGCGCGGAGATTGAGGAAAGCGCGGAAAGCACCAAGCAGGAAAAGACGGGTAAGACCCCGCGCGCGAGAAGAATTAACGATATCTCGGAGTATATGCCCGTCAAGGAAAGCAAAATTTTTTACCTTACGGCGATTGTTCTTTTCGGTACTTGTGCATTCGCAATCGTGGCAATTCTTATGACGCTTTTGGTTATGTCGGCAAATTCGGACGTTTCGTTCGGGACGATTTTTTCCGGCGCACGGTGGTTCTTCGTTGCGGCTGCGGTGATGCTTGGAGGAATAGGCTTGGTTTATCTGCTTATTCCGCTCAGCGCGCGGCTTAAATTCAAAGCTTTGCTTAAAACCGATTACGTTGCGGTAAAGGGAGAACTCGTCTGTTCGGAAACGACTTACAGGGGAAACGAAAGCCCTTCCTATACGTGCAAGTACGTGGATACGGACGGCGATACTCACGTGATAAAGATTAGTTCTATGTACGTCAGGCGCAGGGTGCAGAAT
>JAIDIR010000269.1 GCA_029052615.1 Clostridia bacterium
CCCTGACCTATACGTTGCGAACGTATCGCGCTACCAACTGTGCTATATCCCCGTAACGCATTATATTCTATCATTGTAATAAGTAAATTGTCAACAAATTTCGGCTATAAATTATTACCGCCCCGAGGGATACCCTCGGGGCGGCACTTTAAATTTTGTTGTAACTAAGCCCGTCAATCAACTAAGCAATCAAAGGACTTGGCTCACCGCTTATTTGCCTGCAAGCTTCTTGTAGCCTTCAAGTCTTGCTTTAGCGGACTCTTCGGTCTGCTTGAACAGCTCGCCCGCAACTTCGGCGCCCTGCGTCTTGACGAGGGAAGCGTAGCGCGTTTCACCTGCAAGGAACGCCTGGTAGTCGCCCGTAGGATCCTTGGAATCCAGCGTAAATACCTCGCCTTCGGGGTTGTATCTGTAAAGCTGCCAGTAACCGCAGTCAACAGCCGCCTTTTCTTCAAGCTGGCTCTTGGTCATGTTAATGCCGTGGTTGATGCAGGGAGCGTAGCAGATGATAAGCGAAGGTCCGTGGTAAGCTTCAGCCTCGCTGAGAGCCTTAAGAAGCTGTGCGGGGTTGCTGCCCATAGCGCACTGTGCAACGTATACGTAGCCGTAGGACTTAGCAATCATGCCGAGGTCCTTCTTCTTAACTCTCTTACCTGCGGAAGCGAACTTAGCAACCGCACCGATATTGGTGGACTTGGAAGCCTGACCGCCGGTGTTGGAGTAAACTTCGGTATCGAGTACCAGCACGTTAACGTCCTCGCCGCTTGCAAGTACGTGGTCGAGACCGCCGTAACCGATATCGTAAGCCCAGCCGTCGCCGCCGAATATCCAGATGGACTTCTTAGCAAGGCAGTCCTTAGCGTCCAGAATTTCCTTAACCAGAGCGTCAGCCTCGCAGCCGCAGTTGTTGCAGCCTTCCAAAGCCTTTACAAGCTCTGCGCTTGCCTTCTTGCTTGCCTCTCTGTCCTCGAACGCCTTAAGGTAAGCCGCGCAAACCTTAGCGCCCTCGCCGTTCCAAAGCGTAGCAAGCTTTTCAACCTTAGCCTTAACCGCGTTTCTTCTTGCGGTGTAAGCAAGGTTCATGCCGTAACCGAATTCCGCGTTGTCCTCGAACAAGCTGTTCGCCCAAGCGGGACCTCTGCCTTCCTTAGTGGTGGTGTAGGGGCACGTAGGGGAGGAGCCGCCGTAAATGGAGGAGCAACCCGTAGCGTTTGCTATAATCATATCCTCGCCGAAGAGCTGGGTGATAACCTTAACGTAAGGGGTCTCGCCGCAGCCTGCGCACGCGCCCGAGAACTCGAACAGAGGAGTGCAGAACTGGCAGCCCTTAACCGTTTCCTTCTTGAACTTGGAAGTGTCAACGGGAGGAAGCTCAACGGTGTATTCCCAGTTTTCAGCCTCGCCCTTAGCAAGCGAATCCGCAAGAGGAATCATCTTGATAGCGCCGCCGTCCTTTACGGGGCAAACGGTTGCGCACACGCCGCAACCCATACAGTCGAGGGGAGATACCTGCATCTTGTATTCGTAACCTGCAATACCGATAGCCGCCTTGGTTTCAAGGGTAGCGGGCTTAGCCTCGCCGGTCTTAACGAGAGCGGGTCTCAAGCAAGCGTGAGGGCAAACGAACGAGCAGGTGCCGCACTGGATACACTTTGCAAGGTCGATTTCGGGTACGGTAACCGCAACGCCGCGCTTTTCGAACTTGGTCGTACCGGTGGGAACGTGACCGTCTGCATTGAACTGCGAGCTCTTCAGCTTGTCGCCTTCGAGGTAGAGGATAGGTTTGATAATTTCCTGATAATATTTGTCCGCGTGGCCCTTAATCATCTCGGCACCCGTGGTTGCGTTAGCCCAAGCCGCGGGAACGTCGATTTTTACAAGGTTGTCGCCCGACGCGGAGTCGATAGCGTTGTAGTTCATCTGAACGACCGCGTCGCCCTTTCTGCCGAACGACTTCTTAGCCATGTACTTCATGTACTCAACGGCCTGCTCGTAGGGCATAATCTGGGGATTAACGCGGAAGAAAGCGGACTGCAGAATGGTGTTGGTTCTGCCCTTAAGTCCAAGCTCGCCCGCAATCTTGATAGCGTCGATAACGTAGAGGTTGATTTTCTTCTTTGCAATGTCCTGCTTAACCTTTGCGGGCAGGAAATCTTCCAAAGCCTCAACCGTGGTAGCGGAGGTGTTGATAAGCAGCGTGCCGCCCGCCTTGATGTCGCTCGTCATATCGTAACGGGTAACGTAGGAAGGGTTGGAGCACTGAACGAAGTCCGCGCTGTCGATAAGGTATTCGCTCTGAATAGGCGTATCGCCGAAACGGAGGTGGGATACGGTGATACCGCCCGACTTCTTGGAATCGTAGAAGAAGTACGCCTGAGCGTGCTTGTCCGTGTGGTCGCCGATAATCTTGATGGAGTTCTTGTTTGCGCCAACCGTACCGTCGGAGCCGAGACCGTAGAACTTGCAGGAGGTCGAACCTGCGGGAGCCGCGTCAAACTTCTCGGAGAAGTCAAGCGAGCTGTTGGTAACGTCCTCGTAAATACCGATGGTGAAGTGGTTCTTGGGCTCTTTCTGCTCAAGGTTCTTGTAAACCGCCTTGACCATGGAGGGGGTGAATTCCTTTGAACCTAAGCCGTATCTGCCGCCGACTACCTTCACGCCGCCGACGCCCTTTTCAAGGATAGCCGAGCAAACGTCGAGGTATAAAGGCTCGCCCAGCGAACCGGGCTCCTTGGTTCTGTCAAGTACCGCAATCTTCTTGCAGGTCTTGGGAATAGCCGCCACGAACGCGTCCGCAACGAAAGGTCTGTAAAGGCGGACCTTGATAAGACCGTACTTCTTGCCCTGCGCGTTAAGCTTGTTAATGGACTCTTCGATTGTTTCGCAGCCCGAACCCATAGCAACGATAACTTCGGTAGCCTTGGGGTCGCCCACGTAGTCGAACAGGTGATATTTTCTTCCGCACTTAGCCGAAACGACGTCCATCATCTTCTGAACGATAGCGGGAGCCGCCGCGTAGTAGCTGTTTGCGGTCTCTCTGTTCTGGAAGTAGGTGTCGCCGTTCTGCGCGGTACCCTTCTGAATGGGATGCTCGGGGTTAAGCGAGCGGCTCTTGAAGTCTGCTATGTCGGCAGCAATGCCAACCTGATCGCAGATAGCGCGGATTTCCGCGTAGTCGTCAGCGTCGTCCCAAACGTCGATTTTCGCAACCTCGTGGGAGGTTCTGAAGCCGTCGAAGAAGTTAATGAAGGGAACCTTGGTCTTCAGCGTGGAAAGGTGCGCAACCAAAGCAAGGTCCATAACTTCCTGAACCGAACCGTCGCAAAGCATTGCAAAACCGGTCTGGCGGCAAGCCATAACGTCGGCGTGGTCGCCGAAGATGTTCAGGGAGTGTGCCGCAAGTGCGCGCGCCGAAACGTGCATAACCATGGGCATAAGCTCGCCGGAAATCTTGTACATGTTGGGAATCATTAAAAGAAGTCCCTGCGATGCGGTGTAGGTAGAAGTCAAAGCGCCCGCGCAAAGCGAACCGTGCACGGCGCCGGCAGCGCCGCCCTCGGACTGCATTTCTGCAATCTTAACCTTCTGACCCCACATATTGGTTCTGCCTGCGGTAGCCCATTCGTCCGCAACCTCCGCCATAGGCGAGGAGGGGGTGATGGGGTAAATCGCCGCTACTTCCGAAAAAGCGTAGGCAACGTGGCTGGCGGCGGTATTACCGTCGATAGTCAATTTTTTCATTCAAAAAACCTCCGTAATATGTTTTTTAATTTTATTTCTTATTATAATAAGGTGTATATCACATACACCTATACAATTA
>JAIDIR010000027.1 GCA_029052615.1 Clostridia bacterium
CCAGACGCGCTACCAAACTGCGCTACACCTCAAAACCGTGTTTGCCTATACATTATACTTAATTTAATAATAAATGCCAAACGATTTAGCGGTGATTTTTTAAAAAAATTCAAAATAATTTTTAACCATTTTAATTTGATAAAAGCATTTACAAAAGCGCGGCTGTATATTATAATAGTAACATATGTGGCTTTTGATTCTGCAAGTGGTACTTATCGGTTTTTCTCTTGCAATGGACGCGTTCGCGGTGTCCATAACCGACGGTATGTGCTACAATAAACTTAGCAAGGGTAAAGCGGTTACAATACCGCTGACTTTCGGAATATTCCAGGCGGCAATGCCGCTGTGCGGATATTTTTTGGCTTCGCTGTTTGCAAATTATATCGATGCATTCGACCACTACATAGCGTTTTTTCTGCTTCTGATAATCGGCGGCAAGATGGTTTTCGACGGTATTAAGGAGCTAAGGTCGACCGAGGGAGAGGTCAAAGTAAAAAAATTTTTCTACCCCGAAGTGCTTTTGCAGGGTGTGGCGACCAGTATAGACGCGCTTGCCGTCGGTATTACGCTTAACGCAATGGCGGGCGTAACCAAACTCAACGTATTCGGGTTGGTTGGAATAATCGGCGTAGTTACCTTTGCAATCAGCCTTGTGGGCATCGTCATAGGTATAAAAATAGGTAAGCTTTTCAAAAACAAGGCGAGCATTGCCGAAATTATCGGCGGCGTCGTGCTTATCGGCATTGGAATAAAAATTCTTGTCGAGGGTATTATCGGCTGAGCGCCTTTTCTATTTCGTTAATAATTCTATCGTTTCCGCACTCCGTATTGCAACGTTCGAGTGCGGTTTTTAATTTTTCGTCACACGTCAGATTTAAAATGCCCTCGGTTAAACTTTTTGCAGTTAAGTCACGCTCCGCAAGCACTCTGCAAAGTCTGCGGCTTTGAAAATACTGCGCATTTTTAACCTGGTCGCCGCGCGAACTGCCGTTGTCGAGCGGTATAAACAGAGTGGGTATTTTAAGCGCGATAAGCTCGTGCGCCGAATTGGAGCCGCACCTTGCGACGGCGTAATCCGCGCATGCGTAAATCAATCCCATATCGTCGCAGAATTCAATCTGCTTATAGCCGTAAATATTATTTTCAACCGCGTTTCCGCGTCCGCAAAGGTGCAAGACGTTGAACCGCTTGCAAAGCTCGAACAGGCTCTGTCTGAGACTGTCGTTTATAATTTTGGAGCCGCTTCCGCCGCCGAATACCAGAACGGTGGGGCGGTCGTCAAGGTTAAGCTGTTCCTTGCATTTGCTTTTATCTCTGCCGAACAGTCGGTTGCGCATCGGTGAGCCTGTGTAAACGCCGTTTTTAAAGCTTTCGGCGGTATCGCTGAAAGACGTTAAAACCTTTTCGGACTTGCCTGCGATAATCTTGTTTGCAAGCCCCGCAGTCAGATCGGATTCGTGCGTTATTACGGGTATACCCAGTTTGCTTGCCGCCAGAGCAGGGGGGAGTGAAGCGTATCCGCCTTTGCAGAACAGCAAATCTGGGCGCAATTTATTTAAAATGTTTTTGCATTGCTTTACGCTTTTTGCGAGTTTGAAGGGTATGGCGAGGTTACACAATATTTTACCCCTGACCAGCTTAACGACTTCGAATTCCGAAAAAGGACCTCCGACGCTTGCGCATATGGTTTTTTCGATTCCGTTCGTGCCGATATAGGAAAT
>JAIDIR010000270.1 GCA_029052615.1 Clostridia bacterium
CGGCGAAACGGTGCGCCTCGTCACGGATTCTCTGCACCATTCTCAGCGAATAATCGCTGCGCGGTATGCGCACGCTCTCGGGCGACGACAGGGTGAAAATTTCCTCCTCCTGCTTGGCTATCGAGATGAGGTCGATATCCGCAACGCCCAGCTCGTCGAATATGCTTTTGACTGCGGAAAGCTGTCCCTTGCCGCCGTCGATTACGACGAGGTCGGGTTTGGGGAAGCGCTCCTCTTCGTCCGTTCCGAGCTTTGAAAGGCGGCGCAAAAGCACCTCTTTTAGCGACGCAAAGTCGTCCGCGCCCTCCACCGTCTTGATTTTGAAACGGCGGTATGAAGTCTTGTCCGCCTCGCCGTCGATGAACACGACCATTGAAGCAACCTTGTCCACGCCCGAAACGTTGGAAATATCGTAGCACTCCATTCTGCGCGGATAGCGCGACAGACCGAGCTGTTCACGCAAACGCTCGCAGGCGTTGATGGTCATATCGTCCTTGTGCTTTATTCTGTCCACCGACTTATCCAGATAGTCGCGGACGTTCGCCTTTGCCATGTCCAGAAGGCGCGCCTTGATGCCCTGTTTAGCCAAGGTCACCGTGACGGTTTTGCCCAGCTTTTCCTTAAAGAAGTTTTCCAGAAACTCCTTTTCGCAATAGCCCTCGGCAATGATTTCCGCAGGCGGCTCGTGGTTGGTATAATACTGCGTTATAAACGAGGTGAGCGCGTCCGCTTCGGATGTGTGCGCCTCGTCCAGTGCGAAGGAAGCGCCGCCCTGCATTATGCCCTTGCGGGTGACCAGCAGGTTTACCGCCGAATACAGTCCGTTGGTGGCGTATGCGATTATATCCGCGTCGAGCGCCTTGTTTATGGAGGTTATACGCTTGGCTTCCAGCTTGGATAGCATGGAAAGCTTGGTTTTGTAGTCGAGAGCAAGCTCGAACGCCTCGTTTTCGGCGGCGGCAAGCATTTTTTGCGTGAGTATTTCACCCGCCTTGGCATAGTTGCCGTCCAAAAAATTGAGCGCAAGTTTGACCTTTGCCGCGTACTCTTCCTTACTGATTTTATGCGCGCACGGCGCACAGCACTTGCCTATATGGTAGTTAAGACATTCGCGCTTGGGCGTTGGGGTAACGGGCGTGCGGCACAGCCTTACGGAAAAGAGCAGCTGGCAGGTTTCCAGAATGTCCTTGTAATTTATGCCGCCCATAAACGGTCCGAAATATTTTGCGCCGTCCTTTTTTATCTTGCGCGTAACGCCGAAACTGGGGAATTCCTCCCTCATATTGACCTTGATATAGGGGTAAGTTTTGTCGTCCTTTAAAAGTATGTTGTACTTGGGCTTGTACTTTTTTATAAGGTTGTTTTCAAGTGCAAGCGCGTCGATTTCAGTCGCCGTAATGATATAGTTGAAGTCGGCGATATTTTCGACCATGCGCATAACCTTTTCGGGCTTAGGCGCACTGTGGAAATACTGGCGCACCCTGTTTTTGAGAACGCGCGCCTTGCCCACGTAAATGACGTTGCCGTACTTATCCAGCATTATATATACGCCCGCACTGTCGGGCAGTAATTTTAATTTTTCGGTTATTACGTTCATACGCTATACGGTTTAATTATACCACTTATTGCCGCGTTTTGCAACGGCGCAGCGCAAAACTTTATAAAAGTGTAAAAAATAAAAACGGCGTTCACCAAACGAAACGCCGTTTTTGAGATTTTATTAAATTCAGATTAATGCAAGTGCGCCAAACGAACCGACAAAAGCAATAATCGCAATTATGTAAATAATTACGCCGAGTACACCCAAGCCCATTTCAACGGCGCCGATAATTATTCCGGCTTTTGCCATCGACTGAGACTTCAGGCTGCCCGTATTCTTTGCTTCGTTATAAGCCATTACGCTGATAATAAGTCCGACGAACGCCGTAAAGAACGACAAAACCAAGCCGATAATACTCATAGTCGAGTAATTGTCGACGGGTGCGGGTGCCCTGTATTGGGGCTGGGGCGCATTGGGTGCCGCCGCTCCCTGAGGAGTTTCGTCGTATTGAACGCTGCATCCGCAGTTGGGGCAGATTAAAGCGTCGTCCATAACTTCCTTTCCGCAATGTGTACAGAATTTCATAGTTTTATCCTCCCTGTTTATTATATAAACATTTTTATCAAATTAGTATCTTGCGCGGCTTAATACGCTCTTGCAAAATATACGCTGTGCTTTGCGGGCTTTCCGCAGACCGCGCAGGTCTTGTGTTCGAGTTTTTCAAGCATAACTCTTGCGGTGGCGGCGGTCTTTTCCTTTATCTTATCCTCGCACTCGCGGCAGCCGCACCAGCCTGCTTTGGCGAAATTGCCGCCCTCGACGCCGTTTAAAATTCCGTCGACGTCGTCAACGCTGACGATACGCCCGTCCCTGCGCTCGCGCGCGCTTTCAAGCATTTCGGTCTGAATTTTTTCAAGCAGTGCGCTTACTGTTCCGGTTACGCCGTCAAGTGCGCAGTCGGTTTTTTCCAACGTGTCGCGGCGGAACAATATTACCTTGCCAGCCTCCAGATCCCTGGGACCGACCTCTATTCTTACGGGAACGCCGCGCATTTCCCACTCGTTGAACTTCCAACCGGGGGAATTGTCCGAATTATCGAATTTAACGCGTACGCCCGCCTTTTCGAGCTGAGCTTTTATATCCTCGCACGCTTCTATAACGCCGCCCTTCTTTGCGGCTATGGGAACGATTACGACCTGAACGGGCGCAACCTTGGGAGGAAGCACGAGCCCGCGCGCGTCGCCGTGAGCCATTATAAGCGCGCCGATAAGACGCGTGGAAACGCCCCAGCTTGAAGTATAAGCATACTTCTGCACGCCGTCCTTATCCAAGAATTTAATATCGAACGCCTTGGCGAAATTCTGACCGAGATAGTGCGAAGTGCCCGACTGCAGGCTCTTGCCGTCCTTCATCATCGCTTCCATACCGTAGGTCGCTATAGCGCCCGCAAACTTTTCCTTTTCGGTCTTCTTGCCGCAGATTACGGGAATTGCCAGAACGTTTTCGGCAAACTCCTTATATACGCCAAGCATTTTCATGGTTTCCTCAACCGCTTCCTCCTCGCTTGCGTGGGCGGGGTGACCTTCCTGCCATAAAAATTCGGACGTCCTTAAAAAGGGGCGCGTCGTCTTTTCCCAGCGCATAACGTTTGCCCACTGGTTCATAAGCACGGGCAAATCGCGGTAGGACTGAATCCACTTGGAATACATATTGCCGATTATGGTCTCGGACGTGGGGCGTACAACCAAAGGCTCGGCGAGTTCCTCGCCGCCCGCGTGCGTAACAACCGCCACTTCGGGTGCAAACCCTTCCACGTGCTCCGCTTCCTTATACATAAAGCTCATGGGAATGAGCAGCGGGAAATACGCGTTTTCGTGCCCGGTGGCTTTGAAACGCGCGTCCAGCTCGTGCTGGATGTTTTCCCAGATGGCGTAACCGTACGGTCTTATTACCATAGTTCCCTTTACGGGTCCGTAATCAACGAGCTGCGTTTTTTTGCAGACGTCGGTATACCACTGCGGAAAATCCGCCTCAATATCGGCTATATTTTCAACAAAATTGTCCTTTGCCATAATCCTTCTACTCTGATTAAATGATATATTGAGTTTATTATAACATAGCCGTTTTAAAAAATAAAGTGTTTAAAGCATTAAAGAAGGAAAAATTATATAACTTAAATTTGAATTGTAATGCCCTCAAACACTTGAATTTAGCGGCGAGATATTGTATACTGTAT
>JAIDIR010000271.1 GCA_029052615.1 Clostridia bacterium
CCTTCACAGACAGACGATGTTTGCCGAGTTTGAGTACGAAGCACACAAGACCGTTGAAGAAGGCAATCCGCTGACCCGTGAAAATCTTTGCGAAATATATGCGAATATCGGTAAAAAGTATTACGGTGACGAAATCGAGCACGACTACGAAATATCGTGCGAGTGGTGCAGGATACCGCATTTCTATTCGTCCTTCTACGTATACAAGTACGCAACGGGAATTATTGCGGCAATAAACATCGTGCACAGAATTCTTACCGAAGGGGAACCGGCTGTTGAAGATTACTTCAAGTTCTTGTCGGGCGGTTCGTCAACCGACCCCGTGTCGCTGCTTAAGCTTGCCGGCGTTGACCTTTCGACTAAGGAACCTTTTGAATTCGCAATGAAGGAATTTGAGCAAACTCTTACTGAATTTGAAAAATTAATGCAAATATAAAGTACTATGTCAGACAAAAACAACGTTTTACCCAACAATTTAGACGCGGAACAGGCACTTTTGGGCTGTATGCTCATTGATAACGGTATTCTTTCCGACGTTTTGGAAAATCTTGCGGAAGATGATTTTTATCAGGAATCCCACCAGTTTATACTTTCCGCGATGAAGCTCGTTTATTACGAGCATAAGCCTCTCGATTTGGTCACGCTTGCCGACAAGCTGGAAACCGAAGGCAATCTGGAGAGGAGCGGCGGACTTTCGTACCTTACCAATCTTACGCAGGTTACGCCCTCGTCGGCGAATTATAGTCACTATTACGACATCGTAAAGCGCGACTCGATAAACAGGAAACTGATTAAATCGGCAAGAGAAATTATTAAATACGCTCAGACCAGCGACGACAATCTGAAAAGCGTTCAGTATGCCGAGGAGCTCGTGTACGAAATTTCCAAAACGAACGATTCGTCGTCGGTCAAGGACATACGCGAAAGCGACGGTATTGACGCCGTTTTGGATAAGTTTCAGAAGCTTGATAAAAATAAGGATTCTTTCCGCGGCGTACAGACGGGACTTATTAAGCTTGACAGGCTTACGAACGGTCTGCAGAAGTCCGATTTGATAGTCCTTGCTGCCCGCCCCGGTATGGGTAAGACCTCGCTTGCAATGAATATCGTTGAGAACGCAGCGCTCAATAACGACAAGGTGTGCGTTGTTTTCTCTTTGGAAATGCCCGAAATTCAGATAATTCAAAGGCTTTTGTGCGGTTTTGCAGGCGTTTCTATGTCGGACGCGCTTGCAGGCGGCGGTAAGCTTAGCACCAACGACTGGAAGAAGTTGACCAAAGCGGCGGAGAGACTCAGGAAAAGCAGAATTTTTATTGACGATTCTTCGCGCGTGACCCCTGCCGAGATACTTTCGAAATGCAGAAGAATAAAATCGAAGAACAACGGACAGCTCGACCTCGTAATGATTGACTATATTCAGCTTATGTCAAGCGGCAAGAAGAACGCCGAGCAAAACAGAACGCAGGAAGTTGCCGACATTACGCGTGAACTGAAAATCATGGCAAAGGAGCTGGACGTTCCCGTAATTGCTCTTTCGCAGTTGAGGCGTATGCAGACCAAGGAGCCGCAGCTTTCCGATCTGAGAGAGTCCGGTGCGATCGAGCAGGATGCAGATATCGTAATGTTTATAAAC
>JAIDIR010000272.1 GCA_029052615.1 Clostridia bacterium
ACCTCGGCAATGGCAAAGCGGTCCGAATTGTTTTTAAGCACCGCAAGCCTTTCACGGGCAAGGTCGGAATCGTTGTCCGATAGCAGGAAGCATTAGCGCTTCACGCTGCCCCTGCCGACGCGCCCCCTCAGCTGATGCAGCTGTGAAAGCCCGAACCTGTCGGCGTTGTAAATGACCATTACGGTGGCGTCGGGAACGTCCACGCCCACCTCTATAACCGTGGTGGAAACCAGGCAGTCGTACTCCTTGTTTTTGAACGCCGCCATCACCTCGTCCTTCTTCTTATCGTTCATCTTGCCGTGCAGAAGCCCGAAGCGCACCGTCGGCAGCGCCCTTTGCAAGTCCTCCAAAAGCTCGGTGACGGACATAACCGTGCCCTCGTCGTCGCCCTCTATTTTGGGGCAGACGAAATACGCCTGCCGCCCCCGCTTGGTCTCGCCGCCTATCCAGTTGAGCATATCCGAATATTTCCCCTCTTTTATGATTGAAGTGGATATATCCTGTCTCAAACGCGGTTTTTCCTTTATCGTGGTGACGTCAAGGTCGCCGTAAAAGACCAGCGAAAGCGTTCGGGGAATGGGCGTTGCGCTCATTACCAGACAGTCGCAGCCGTCGCCCTTTTCGGTGAGTGCCGACCTCTGCGCCACGCCGAAACGCTGCTGTTCGTCGCAGACGACGAGCGAAAGGTTTTTGAAATAGACGTCCTTTTGCAGAACGGCGTGAGTGCCGCAGACGGCGTTTACAGTGCCGTCCTTCAAGCCCGCTTTAATTTCGCGTTTTTCCGCGGCGGAGGTCGAGCCCGACAGAAAGCGCACGTTATATTCGGGCAGATATTTTTTAAGCTGTTCGGCATTCTGGCGGGAAAGCACCTCGGTGGGCGCAAGCATAGCCGCCTGATATCCCGACTTTAACGCGGCGTATACCGCAGTAAGCGCAACCGCCGTCTTACCGCATCCTACGTCGCCCTGCAACAGCCTGTTCATAATTTTGGGCGAGCGGAAGTCGGAAATAATTTCGCCGACGGCACCTTTCTGTCCGTCGGTAAATTCGAAGGGGAAGCGGCTTAAAAACGCGCTTATATTTTCGTCGGTGACCGAGTATTTATTGAGCCTTGCTATCTCGCCGTCGCCCTTTATCACCTTGAACGCGGAGACCAGCAAAAAGTACTCTTCCACCGCAATTCTTTCGCTTGCCCCGTCAATATCCCCCTGCGAAAGGGGATTATGCAGCTTGTTATACGCCTCTTTAAGGGACGATAAGCCGTATTTACGCTGAAGCGGCAAGGGAATTGCGCTGACGATATTTAAGTTTTTTAACGCCTGTCTTACGGCAGTGCGGACCGCGCCCTGCGTGAGCGTGCCCGACAGCGGATAGACGGGCAGTATGCCCTGAAGATTGCGCACCTTGTCGCACTTTTCGAACGTGGGATTGACCAGCGACGCGCCCATTCCGTACTTGTTCTGCACCCTGCCGTAAAACAAAAATTCACCCGTCGTAAGCTTGGTTGCAACGTACGGCTGGTTGAACCAGATTGCCTGAAACAGACCCTCTCCCTGACGGCACAGCGCCTTGACGTAGGGGCGGCGCGCATAGCGGTTATTTTCTACGTTTAGCACCTCGCACGCAATCAGAATTTTGGAGTTGTGGTAGGCGTCGAAAATAGAATTGGTGCGCGTCAAATCGAGGAAGTCGCGCGGATACAGCCGCACCAGATCTTCCTGCGAAAACACACCCATTTTATTGAATTGCTTTTCACGCGCCTCGGACACGTACTTCAATTCCGTCAGTTTCATAACCGTAAAATTTAAGGAAGGCGTTGCGCCTTCCTTTCTGTTCGTATTACTCTAAGCTTACCATATAGTAGTAAACCGGCTGTCCACCGTAATGGAAATCCACGTCGCAATCGGGGAACGCCTCGCCAACCTTTGCCGCAAGCGCCTCCGCAGCCGCTTCGTCCACGCCCTCGCCGTAGTAGAGCGTAATCATTTCGTGCTCCGCCGTCTTCATCTTTCTTATAAGGTCAAGCGTGGTGTCGTCGACGTTAGCGCCCTTTGCCAAAATTTTTTTGGAGTTAAGACCTATGATGTCGCCCTCCTTAAGCTTGAAGCCGTTCATGGTGGTATTGCGCACCGCATAGGTGACCTGACCCGCCGCAACGTTGTCGATTGCGTGCGTCATATTTGTCTTGTTTTCGGGAACGCCCGCTTCGGGGTTGAACACCAGCGCCGCCGCAAAGCCCTGCGGAACGTTCTTGGTGGGTATAACGTGAATGGTGCGGTTGTTGACAAGCCCCTTCGCCTGCTCCGCCGCCAAAATAATGTTGGAGTTGTTGGGGAACACGAAAACGTTTGCCGCGTTTATCTTCTGCACCGCGTCCGCAATGTCCTGCGCGGAGGGGTTCATAGTCTGACCGCCCTCTATAACTCTGTCGACCATAAGGTCCTTGAAGATTTCGGCAAGTCCCTCGCCCGCACAGATTGCAAGCATGCCCATCGCCTTCTTTTCGGCTTCGAGCTTCTTTTTAAGCTGGCGGTTCTCCTCCAGCATGTTTTCTATTTTAAGTCTGTCAAGCTCGCCCAGCTCCAGCGCGTAGGTAAGCGCGACGCCCGGCGTGTTGGTGTGCACGTGCACCTTAATAAATTCCAGATCGCCTATGCAGATGACCGAATCGCCGATGCTCATAAGCCTTTCCTTTAACTTATCAATATCGGCAAGCGTGGTCTGCTGCTTTAAATTTATAACGAAAAACTCGGTACAGTAAGCGAACTCGATGTCGCCCAGGTCGAGATTTATAATGTCGGAGTTGTCGTCAAAGTCGGGCTCCTTTTCGTTGACCTGCGCTTCGGTGGGAATGGAATCGGTGCCGATGTCCTCGCCCGAAATAGCCGCAAGAAAGCCGCGCATAATTACCATTAAGCCGTAGCCGCCCGAATCGACCACTCCCGCCTTTTTAAGGACGGGCAGAAGCTCGGGGGTCTGCGCAAGCGCTTCGTCGCCGACGGCAATTAACGCCTTGAAGAAGTCGACGAAGTCCTTATTTTTGGAAGCGAGCTTTGAAGCCGACTCGCTCATAAGTCTGATGACCGTTAGAATGGTGCCTTCCTTGGGAATGGAAACGGCGGAATACGCAACCTTGGTGCCCGCTTCTAAAGCCTTGGCAAAGGTTTTGGTGTCGAAATTCTGGTTACAGTCCTTAATGACCGAGCATATACCCCTGAAAATCTGGGAGGTGATTACGCCCGAGTTGCCCCTTGCGCCGCGCAGCGCGCCCTTGGAAACGGCGTCGCAAATTTCCTGAAAACGGTTGGAGGAACACGCGTTCATCTCCTTTACCGCCGACTGAAGGGTGAGCGACATATTGGTACCCGTGTCACCGTCGGGCACGGGGAAGACGTTCTTTGCGTCTATATCCGCCCTGTTTATTTCAAGCATTCTTGCACCGGAAGCAACCATCTTGCGGAATTCGGTGCTGTTGAGTGTTTTCTGCATTTTTACTCCTTAATATTATTCGCAAAAATTTCGTTCTTGGGGCGAACGATATTTTTTGCGATCCGAGGGCGCTGCCCTCTTGCCGCATAGCATAGAAGCCCTCTGTTATTAGAAAATGCGGCAATTCACCTGCTGAGGTCGCAAGCGACAAATTGTGTCGCGCTGCGCAAAAGCGTGGTTTTGCTTGCTAAGCTAGTTATTTTAATAATGTTTTAGCACATAAAAGGGAGTTAAACCCGCAATTTAAAGTTTAACTCCTATGATGTTGACGTTTACGGTGTCCACAATCATACCCGTAAACTTTTCAACCTTGTATTTAATTCCTTCTTTCAAGCTTTCGGCAACCGCGTTGATGGATACGCCGTATTTGATAACTACGTATACGTCGATATAAATTCTGTCGCCGTTGGTAACGACCTTTACGCCCTTACCCGACTGTCTTTTCAATAGTTCCGAAACGCTATCCGTAACGCGGCGCGAAACGGTTTCCACAATGCCGTAGCACTCGAGCGCGGCGTTTGCCGCCACCTTTGCTATGGCTAAATCCGATATTGAAATTTTACCGAATACGTTGCTGGTATTTACAGACATAAAGAAACCTCTTGCCGCAAAGCCTTCCCGCGCGGGGAAATTTTTGCGGTTTCGGAGCTGTGCCCCGCGTGCCGCATAGTTTTACCTATACGTATAGATTTTAAACTGTTTTTAAAGTTTTGGCAAGTACTTTAATACGTTTTGCCGTATTTTATTTGCAATAGTTCAAACTTATTTTGAATAAAGTTAAAAAAATTTAATCGTTTTGCGCGTTTTTGTTTGATTTTTTTTAAACGCCGTGATATGATAGATGAGCTGTATGACCAATGCGGCGTTATTTTTAACCTTTAAAAATTAAGAGAAATTACCTTTGCGGGAGGAAAAATAAAATGTCCAGAGTATGTAGCGTATGCGGTAAGGGTCAGACGACGGGTAACAACGTCAGCCACTCCAAGAGAAGAACCAGAAGAACGTTCAAAGCAAACGTTCAGAAGGTTTCCTACGTTAATGCGGAAGGCAAGACCGTAAACGATTACGTTTGCACCAGATGCCTTAAAACCGTGGAAAGAGCGTAAATTGAATTAAAAAAAGTGCCGTGCGCTTAAGTTTAAGCGCACGGCGTTTTTGTTTTTTAAATCAGAATTCCGAATTCTTGTGAATTTCCGTCGTCCCCACCACGTCCTTTTTGTCGAACTTCTTTTCTTCCTTTTCGTCCGTTTGCTTGCCGTCCACTACCTTGGGAACCATCTTATAAAAATACAAATCGTTCCACTGGTCGTCGTTGCCCGCAAAGTAAATGTCGGTTATAATATTGCCCTGCAACGCGGTTATATCTATTCTTTTAAGAGTCGCGGGCAGATAGACCTTGGTAAGGCTGGTGTTGTAAAAGACGTTCTGTCCCTGCGCGTGGACACTGTTGTAAAAGGTATACGCTTCCAGCGTTTCTATTTCCGCCTTCACGTACGCCTTTTCAAGCGAGGTGCAGCAGTAAAACGCCATTTCGCCCAACGACTTGACGCTTTTGGGAATAGTAATTTCCTTTAAATAGCTGCAGTCGAAAAAGGCTCTGGACTCGATTATCGTCACGTTTTCGGGTATTGTAAAGGAAGTAAACGCGCATCTTACGAACGCGCGGGAGCCTATGCGCGTGACCGTGTCGGGAACGGTGACCTTTTTTAAGCGCGTGCAATTCATAAAGGCGTCGTCGCCTATTTCGGTGACGGGCAAAGCCTGTCCGCCCTCCTCCTCGCAGTAGGATGAAGGCACGTCGTATTCGGTCAGCGCGCGCTGATTGCCCGAAACGCCCGACACTATATAGTGCGTTCCGTCCTCCGACAGCTTATAGTCAACCGTCGCTTCGCCCGAATCGCAGCCCGCAAAAGCAACCGCCGAAATTATACACGCCGCCGAGAGAGCGGCAACAGCAAGCTTTTTCATAACGTAAATATTTTATCACACCGCCGCGCGTTTTGCAACACGCGGAAATGATTTTTGAGTGAAATATATAATCAGCCGACGACTTGTTTGAAAACTCTTGCGAAATTGCCGTAAGCAACCTTTTCCAGCACGCGCGGAGAAATTCCGCTGCGCGCAAAATACTCCAAAAGATTTTGCACCTTTTCACAGCCGCTCAGCTCGTCGTAGGGCGGTATGCCGTCAAAGTCGCTGCCCAGCGCGGGCAGATCCTCGCCGCCGACTTTAATCATATGCTTTAAATGCAGGCACAGGCTTTCGAAGGCACTGTCGCCGCCAACGAAATCGCGGCAGAAATTCAGCCCCGCAACGCCGCCGCTTTCGGCTAATTTTTTAAGCTGACCGTCGGTAAGGTTGCGGCAGACCCCGCACACTGCGGCACAGTTGGAATGGCTTGCAACGACTGGCGCGGTCGAAATATTAAAAACGTCCTCCGCTCCGCCGTCCGACAGGTGGGAAATATCCACTATGATTTTGTTGTCGTTCAATGCGCGCACGGCGTCCTTGCCAAGGGCAGTCAGTCCGCGCTTTTCCCTTGCCGCAAACAGCGGCATGCCGCCCTCGAAAATGAGGTTGGGAAAGGCAAAGCAGTTGGCGTTGTTCCACACGAGCGAAGCCATATGCACGCCCCACTTCTTCAGGTCGGGAATTACGCTTAAATCGCCGCCCGTAAAGCCGAGATTTTCAACCGTAAGTATTGCGGCAATCCTGCCCTCTTTTTGCGCCTTTTGCAGGTCGGAATAGCGTTGGACGGGCAATATAAGGGGGTTATCCGCAAATTTTGCATTATAAAACTCCGCGTACCTTTTAAAGTCCGCGGAGGAATTTTCACCTTCCGTAAAGATTGCAAAGCACTGCGCCGAACAGCCGCTTTCACGCAATTTCTTCAAGTTTATCTGCCCGCAAAAACCATCCGGTTGCCCGCCCGCGTCACAGCAGACGGTAACGGTATCGCAATGCATATCGGCGTATTTTATCTGCGGCATATCAGCTTTAAAATTTTCCTTAAAGGCTTTGGCGGTTTAATGCATATGATGGTCATACTTTACCCCTGTTTACGATAATCAGAGCACAGTCGTCCTCGTCAATCTCCACGCTCGCCTCGTCGCTTTCGACGACGTTGGAAATACCGCGGCATTCGCCGTAGCCCAGCATTTTGGGATAGGCGTACTTGCACCCTGTACTATTTATTATATGCACGGGTCCGCCGAAAGGGAACACCGAAAAGGTTGCGCCCTTAGCGCCCTTCAATTTAACCTTGCCGCTGCCCGTGAAAATCACCGAACGTTCGGTTATCATCTTTGCGCTCACGTCGCGGGTGAATGCCAGATATAAAAGGTGCAGATTGCCTAAAAAATGGTCGTCTCTGCCGCCGCCTCCGCCGTAAATTTCTATAGTGTCCACGCCCTTTTCAAACAGCGCGTTCATAGCAAGTTCGCCGTCGGTAAAATCCTTTTCGTTGGGATAAACCTTGCTGGGGGGCGGTTCGGGAACGTAGGGAAGACTGTCGTAGTCGCCTACGTTTTTATCTATTCTCACCTTGCCTTTCGCCCAGTCGTAAGCCCCGTCGCAGCAGACGACGTAAGCGTCCTCCGCGTTGATTTGCCCTCCGTAAGGGTCGCCGTTTAACAGCAGTATTCCTTTCATATTTCACCTCTTATGTAACCTATCGCCGCGCGCATATCGTCCGCGCCGAACACCGCCGAGCCGGCGACTAAAACGGTCGCGCCCGCCTGACGGATAAGCTCCGCGTTGCCCGTCGTAACGCCGCCGTCGATTTCTATTTCAAGTTCGTTTTTGCCGTTCTTTGCGGCATATTCACGCACCTTTTTTACGTTTTCCAGTGCGGAAGGGATAAATTTCTGTCCGCCGTAGCCGGGGAACACCGACATTATAAGCACCATATCGCACAGGTCTATCACGTCGTAAATGCACTCCGCAGGCGTGTCGGGATTGATTACCGCGCCGCACTTCACGCCGTACGATTTGATAAGCTGCAGGGTCTCCCTCAAATACCCGTCGGAAATTTTTTTGCACGCCTCGTAGTGTACGGTTATTATATCCGCGCCCGCGTCCGCAAAGAATTTAATCTGCGTCTGGGGGTGCTCTATCATAAGGTGCACGTCCAGCGGCAGTTTGGTGAGCTTGCGTATGTTTTTTACCATCTGCCCGCCGAAGGTTATGGGCGCAACGAAACTGCCGTCCATAACGTCGCAGTGTATCCAGTCGGCGCCCGCCGCCTCCACCTTTTTCACGGCTTCACCCATAGCCGAAAAATCGGCTGACAAAATAGAAGGTGCAACTTTAACTTTTGTCATAATCTTTATCCTTATCGTTATATATACCTTAAAAAATTCGGTTTCGTTTACAAAAAAACAAAAAAATAATTTTATCTTTGCGAAGCTTATGAACCGAGATAGGAAGCTCGTAATTGTCCGCACGCTCCGCCTATATCCGCGCCCGTCCTGCGGCGTAAAGTTGCGGAAAGTCCGCCCTTTTCAAGCAAGCCCAAAAATCTGTACGCCTGCTTTTCGTCCGCGGCGGCAAGAGTTCTTTCCTTGACCTCGTTCAACCTTATTAAATTGACGTGGCAGGGCTTACCCTTCAACAGCGCTATAAGCTGCTCGGCGTGACGCTCGTCGCAGTTCTCGCCCGCAATAAGCGCGTACTCGAATATGTACCGTCTGCCCGTCTTTTCAAAGTAATAAGCGCAGGCGTCCAGCACCTCGGCAATCGTCCACTTGTTGGCAATGGGCATAGTGCGTGCGCGCTCGCTATCGCCGGTCGAATGCAGGGAAACGGTAAGATTTACGGGTATTCCCTCGTCGGCTAGCTCGCGCATTTTATCCGCCAAACCGCAGGTTGAAAGGGATATATTGCGCGCCGAAATATTTATTCCCTCCGCTGCGGTCACGTTTTTTAAAAACGCAACGACGTTTTCGTAATTGTCCAGAGGCTCGCCGCTGCCCATTAAAACTATGTTGGTTACGCCCCTTTCCTTGCCCTGCGCGTGCAGCGCGTTGACGGTTAAAACCTGCGCAAGAATTTCGCCCGAGGTCAGATCGCGCACCCTGCCGCCCAGCGTGCTTGCGCAGAATTTACAGCCCATGCGGCAGCCCACCTGCGTGGACACGCACTGTGTATTGCCGTACTTATAGCGCATTAAAACGCCCTCGATTATATTGCCGTCGGCAAGGCGGAAAAGATATTTTTCGGTGCCGTCCGCGCTTGTCAAAGTTTTGATTATTTCAACGGGGCAGTCCTCGAATTCGCTTAAAAGTTTATCGCGGAAGGACTGGGGCAGCACGGAAATTTCGCTTATTCTTTTGCCCTGCGTAATTCCCAAAAACAGTTGCTTTGCGCGGAACCTGGGCTGACCGAGCGAAACGACCAGCTCGCTTATTTGGTTGTAATCCAAATCCTGAATAATTCTTTTCATCGTATAAATTGCAAAAGAACGTTAAAGCACTCGTTCATAGCCGCAGCCGAGGGCAGATGCCCCGCGTCCTTTATTACCTTGACGGAAACGTTTTCGTTGCCGCACTTTTCAACGGCTGCCAGCACGCTCTTCGTGGAAGTTATAATGTCCGTATCGCCCTGCAGCATAACGTATCTTACCTTCACTTCGGAAAGCAGAGGCGTTAAGTCGGTGTTGAGATGGTCCAGCAAAAGAGTTTTGTTAAATCTGTAACCGTTTCTCACCACCGCCTTAAAATCTTTAAAAGAATAGTCGGGGCTTGTGAGAAGCCCTTTAATTATCTCGCCGATGGGCGCAGGGGCTGCGTTTCTGTTGGTATATGCGTCGGTATATTTTCTTAACAGCTTGTAAAGCTTTCTTAAATTTTTATCTAAAACCGCGTAATCGCAGTCCGTACCCTTTTCTAAAATTTTTAACGCCGCCTGCTTTGCCTTTTGCGGTGCGCCGTCAAAAGCGGCTTCCACCTCGCCGTTAAAGAAAAGATTTTTAAGCACCTGACCGTAAACGAACACCCCGTCAATCTTTTGGTTGACGCGCAGAGCCGCGTGGAGCGCAAGTATACTGCCCCAGCTTACGCCGAATAAAAACAGTTTGTTTTCGGGAAACCTCTGCTTCATTTCGCAAACGAGGTCGCACGTCATATCCACGAAATTTTCCACTTTAAAGCCGTCGTCAATCTTATAATTATTGCAGCCGCAGCCGAGCTGATCCCAGTAGACCATAATCGCCTTATCCGTCCATTCGGGAAAGAGCCCGCGGCACCCCACCGAAAAGGGCACGGGCGAGCCCGGTCCGCCGTGCAGACAGATGACTACGGGCAATTCTTTGCGTTTGCCCTCGATTGCGATTTTCTGTTTATAGCCGCCGAGGACGACTTGTTTAACTTTGGAAACCTCGCAGCTCTCTATATAATTCTTCCGTGACTTTTTCATTTCTTTCTCCTGAACGCCGTCAGATAAAAACCCGCGCCGAGCGAGATATGCGGCAGGAACTGCAAGCCGTAATTCGTGCGCCTGTGATTAAGCGGCGACGACGGCACTTCCAGCTCGTAATCTTCGCGCCCCTGCAAAAAGGCGACCGCAATGCTGTCGTTTTCTTCGGGCAGTACCGAGCAGGTTGAATAGTACAGCACGCCGCCCGTCTTGACGTACCGCGCGCAGTTTGCGAGTATGCGCGACTGCACTTCCGCAAGCGCGGAAATATCTTCCTCCTTACGGTTGAGCTTTATATCGGGATTTTCGGCAATTACGCCCGTACCCGAACAGGGCGCGTCGACAAGCACCGCGTCGAACGCGCTTTGGAACTGCGCGTTGAAAACCGAGCTGTCCGCTGTTATTGCCGTAACGTTGTCCGTTCCCATTCTTGCGGCGTATTCTTCGATAAGCTTTTTGCGGTGGGGATGAATTTCGCACGCGGTCACGCTTTTGCACTTGCCCGCAAGCAAGACCGACTTGCCGCCTGGAGCGGCGCACGCGTCCAGAAGCTTTTCGCACGGGGATATTGCCGAACAGATTGCCACCGAACCGACCGACTGAAAGGTGTAGTCGCCTGCAAAGAACCCATCGTCGCGCTGAAAGTTGGGAAAGATATATACGCCGCCGAAGGGCGTTTTTATATGCTGCGCGCCCAAATATTTTTCTTCGCCGCGCACGAAACGCACGCACTGCCCAAGACTCTGCGCGGACAGGATTTGCTCCGCTTCCGCCTTGTAGCTGCGCTTGATTTTCTTGGTCAGCCACAGCGGAGCCGAGCATTTTATTGCAAGCGCTTCGGTAGGATTTTCGGGAAGCGCGGGCACTTTATAGGAGCGCAGAAATCCGTTGATAAAACCGGCGGCGCCGCCCTTGCCCAGCTTCTTGCAAAGCTCCACGGCGCAGTCCACCACCATGTAATCGTGCTTGCCCATAAACTCCAGCATGTACAGCGCAATCTTTAAAATCAGCCTGACCGCCGCCTTGGGCGCGCTCTGCACGTTGGCGGAAATTACGTAGTTTAAATATATATCCTTATCGAGAACGCCGTAGCAGATTTTTACCGTGCGCGCCGAATTTAACGGCTCGACGGGCGTTTCGGATATTGCCTGTTTTAAAAATTTGCCCCCGGAATATACCTTTGCAAGCACTAAATAGGGGTCTGTAAGCGGATTAGTCAAACCTGTCGCCCGCCTTGATTTTTCTGCCGTTCACCGCGTCGGCCGCCGCAAGGGGCTTGCCGCCCGCAAACTGAATTAAGCTTATATTTACCGCGCCGTCCGCGCACGCGGCTATTATTCCGCGCTTATCCGCGGACAGCACCGTTCCGCACTCCCCCGCGCCCTCGCAGGGAATTGCCTTTAACAAATTGACGGGGCTGCCGTTAAGAAAAGCAAACGCCGCGGGCGAAGGGCTCATTGCGTTGATGAGGTTCGCAACCGCCTTTGCGCCTTTATTAAAGTCGACGCGCGCGTCGTCCTTGGAAATCTTTTTGCAGTAGGTTGCGCGCGCCTCGTCCTGAACCAGCAGGTTTTCGTCCCCGCGTTCCAGAATATCCGCCGCCTCAACTACCGCCTGCGCCGAGAGAGTGGAAAGCTCGTTTGAAAGCTCGCCGCAGGTCATATTGCCGACCGCACAGCGCCTGACCAACAATATGCCGCCGCAATCGAGCGCAAGCTCGGTCTTCATAACGGTCACGCCGGTATATTCGCAGCCCGACAGTATTGCCGACTGAATGGGGCTTGCACCGCGGAATTCGGGCAGAAGCGAGGCGTGCAGATTATACACGCCCTTGGGGAACGCGTTAAGAACGTCCTGCGAAAGAAGCTGACCGTAGGCGCACGTAAACATTATATCCGCGCCGAGCGAAGCAAGCTCTTCCGCGTGCTCCCTGATTTTGGGATAGTCCAGCACGGGTATGCCGACGCTGAGCGCGTATGCCTTGACGGGCGTGGGCGTAAGTATGCGCTTTCTGCCCGTGGGCTTGTCCGGCTGAGTTATAACCGCAACTATTTCCCTGCCCGACTCGACGAGAGCGCGCAGGGGCTGAACGGCGTATTCGGGCGACCCCGCGTAAATTATCTTCATTTATCGAAAACCTCTTCCGCCCTGTCGATATACAGTATACCGTCCAGATGGTCGAACTCGTGGCACATGCAGCGCGCGAAAAGCCCAGTGCCAGTGACGGTGTGTTTCTTGCCCGTGCGGTCGCGGTATTCCGCCTTGACCTTGTTGGGGCGGGTAACCACGCCTGTCTTGCCCTTGACGGAAAGACAGCCCTCTTCCCCCCTCTGCTCGCCCTTGACGGAAAGTATTTTGGGGTTAATCATTTCAAAGTATCCCTCGTCCAGGTCGATTACCACCACCCTTAAGCTTACGCCAATCTGCGGCGCGGCAAGTCCAGCGCCGTCCTCCTGGCGCACGGTAATCTTCATATCGTCTAAAAGCGCGGCAAGGTCGCCGTCGAATTTTCTGACCTCCTCGCACTTCTTTCTTAACACCTCGTCACCGACTTGTACAACGTATCTGTATGGCATATATTCTCCTTTTGACTACGACAGATTGGCGGGGTTTTCCTCGACGTACACCAGCGCGTCGGGCGTGGTGCACTCCACCGCAATATCGTAGATTTGCTTTAAATGTTTTTGCGTGCGCAGGCGGGCGAGCACCTGATAGCGCACCTTGTTCTGTATGCGCTTTATGGGCGAGTGCATCTTGTTGAAAAAGATAAAGTCGCCGCTGTCCTCCGCACGTATTTTGTCAATCGCAAAGAAGACGTTTTTCAACGCTTCCAGCGCCTTGTCGTCCTTTTCGGCAACCACCATTACGCGGCATATAAGCGAGTAGGGCGGATAGAGCGCCGCCTTGCGCATCTTGACTTCGTTTTCAAAAAAGCTCTTGTAATCGTACTGCACGGCAAAGCGCAGTATGTAGTTTTCGGGCGAGTATGTCTGTAACACCACCTTGCCCTTATCGCCCGCCCTGCCGCTTCTGCCGGCGACCTGCGTTATCAGCTGAAAGGTGCGCTCGCCGCTGCGGTAGTCCGAAAAATGCAGGCTCATATCGGCGTCCAGAATACCGACAAGCGTTACCGCGGGAAAGTCGTGCCCCTTGGCAATCATCTGCGTTCCCACCAGTATATCCGCCTTCTTTTCGGCGAACTGCTTCAATATCTTATAGTGCCCGTCCTTGCCCGAAACGGTGTCGTTATCCATTCGTATTATGCGCGCCGACGGGAACAGGCGCGAAAGCTCCTCGACCACCCTCTGCGTGCCCGTGCCGCTGTATCTTAAATGCGTGCCCTTGCACTGCGGGCATGCGGAAAGCATATGGTATTTCGCGCCGCAGTAGTGGCACTTAAGGCAGTTTTCCTCGCTGTGGTAGGTGAGTGAAACGTCGCAGTTTTCGCACTTGGCAACGTACCCGCAGTCGGTGCAAATTACCGTCTGCGAATAGCCGCGGCGGTTGATAAATATTATCGCCTGATTGCCCTTGGAAAGGGTGCCGTCCAGCTCCTCCCTGAGCGCGCGCGACAGGTTGGAAGGGTTGCCCCTTTTGACCTCCTTGCGCATATCGGCGATTATTATTTCGGGAAGCGGCCGACCGTTTATTCTCTCGGTCAAAGTGACCAGCCCGTACCGCCCCTCGGTAGCTTCTATATAGCTTTCGACCGACGGCGTTGCGCTGCCCAAAATGAGCTTGCAGCCGTTATATTCCGCCCTTAAACGGGCAATATCCACCGTCGAATACCTTGGCGCGGTCTCCGAGCGGTATGAAGAATCGTGCTCCTCGTCAATTATAATCGCGCCGATATTTTCAAGCGGAGCGAAGATTGCAGAGCGCGCACCTATGGCGATTTTAGCCTCGCCCGAACGCAGCCGCCACCACTCGTCGAAACGCTCGCCCGCGGAAAGTCCGCTGTGCAGAATTGCCGCCTGACCGCCGAACCGCGCGCGGAGCTGCGCAAGCATCTGCGGCGTTAGCGATATTTCGGGCACGAGGAAAATGGCGCTCTTGCCCTCCTTCAATTTGTCGGCGATTATGTTTAAATAAATTTCGGTTTTGCCGCTGCCCGTGACGCCGTGAATGAGGTTGACGCGATAGGGTGAATTTTCGATATACTCCACCGCGCCGCGCTGGTCGGGCGTAAGCACCTTAACGCTTGCGTCGCCCTGCGCATAAGCGGGGGTGCGGTTGCGCTTGATTTTATAAATTTCAGCCGCGCCCTTTTCAACCAACGCGTTGACCGCGCCGCTTCCGTAGCTTTTTGTAAGCGGCACGTACTCGCAGTCGCCCTTTTGCTTTAACTCTGCCAGCGCCTCCGCCTGCTTTTTTGCGGCTTTGGAAAGGTTGGGCTCGACGCCCGTGAACTTAATCCTCTTTATATACGTTTCGTTGACCTTGCCCAGGCGCATTTCGGACGGAAGAAACAGACGGAGCGACGCGGCCTTTGGCACGCGGTAACGCTCCGCAATATTTTCCATAAGCGAAAAGCACTCGGGAACGAGTGCGGGAAGTTCGTCGTAGACCGAGGTGACGGGCTTGATTTTTTCCGCGGCAAAGGCAGAGGTCTCGCTCAATCCTATAACGAACCCCTCGATAATCCTGCCGCCGAACGGCACCTTCACCCTGCACCCCACCTGCGTTTCGGGCGGACAGGAATATTCGAAAACCTTGTCCACCTGCGAGTGGGCTATGTCTACTATGACTTGCGCGAACATCGTTTTTAACCGTATAAATATATTTCGGCGATGGTATCGCCGAAATATTTAAAAGCCGTCTTCTTTTGCACCGCCGCCCCGATTTCGGGCAAGCGTAAGTTAAATCAGTCCTTGACCGACTTGATTTTTCCGTCCTCGATTTCCTCGCACGCAAGCGCGATTTCTTTAAGCTTGCCCGGATTTTCGTTGACGTTGTTTACGCTGTTGCGCTCAATGAGCTGACGGGCGCGCTTTGCTACTACCACGCACAGTTCGTAGCGTGAAGCGGGCTGACCGTCGTGTCCCAGCTTGTCGATAAGGTTGTCTACCGCAGGTACGTTAATCATAATATATCAGTTCTCCTTTTCCAAAATTTGCTCAACTTCCCCGACCGCAGTCTGCAGGTCGTCGTTTATTATCACGTAGTCGTACAGGGGGCTTTTGCCCAGCTCGTAGTCCGCCCTGTCCATTCTTCTGGCGATTATATCCTCGCCCTCGGTGCCGCGCCCCTTCAACCGCGCGTACAGCGTATCCCTGTCGGGAGGGGCAATCATTATAAGCACGGCTTGAGGCATCACCCTCTTTACGTTCAAAGCGCCGTCCACCTCTATTTCCAGAATGACGTCGCCGCCTTCAAGCTTGCTTTCGACGAACGCTTTGGGCGTGCCGTAGTAGTTGTCGAAATGCTCCGAATATTCCAAAAAGCCGCCCTCGGCTATCATCTTTTCAAAAGCGTCCTTCGTGAGGAAGAAATAGCTTTCGCCCTCTTTTTCACCCTGACGCGGCGCGCGCGTCGTGCAGGATATGGAAAGCGAGGCGGTGGGGCGCAGCTTTAAAAGCTCCTTTACGATAGTGCCCTTGCCTACCCCCGAGGGTCCGCTTATAACTACAAGTTTACCCTTACTCAACGTTCTGCACCTGTTCCCTTATTTTTTCTATCTCGTTCTTGAGTTCAAGTCCGAGCTTGGTTATGGTTATGTCGTTGGACTTGGAACAGATAGTGTTGGTTTCCCTGTTGAATTCCTGAACGAGGAAGTCCAGCTTTCTGCCCACCAGCTTTTCCTTTGCAATCTCCCTGAACTGCGCTATGTGCGAACCGAGGCGGGTAAGCTCCTCGTCAATGTTGCTCTTGTCGGCAAACACGGCAACCTCGGTAAGCAGCCTGCCCTCGTCGGGATTGACGTTCTGAGTGTACAGCCGTATCTTTTCTTCCAGCTTCTTTTTGTAATCGGCGGCGACCAGCGGAGCGCGCTCGGCAACCTTCTTAACCGATTTTTCAATGGTGTCCACTCTTGCCAGCATATCGTCGGCAAGCTTTTTGCCCTCGACTTCGCGCATTGCGTTAAGCTTGTCCAGCGCGCAGTTGACCGCCGTTTTAAGACCGCTTATAAGCTCGTCGTCGGCAGAGTTGACCTCTTCCTGTTTAAGTACGTCGCTCTGCCTCATAAGCGAGGAAACGGTAAAGTCGTCCGCAAGCTCGGGGAAAGCGGCTTTGATAGCCTTTGCGCTTTCGACGTAGGCGCGCGCCGCCTCGATATCGAGGTAAAGACTCTTCGCCCTCTCGCGCTTGTCCGTCACGGATATAAACACGTCGGCGTGTCCGCGCGTAAGTTTTTCCCTTATGAGCGAGCGGATAATCTCCTCGCACGCGGTTAAAATTTTGGGGCACTTTACCGAGATATCAAGATAGCGGTTATTGACCGTCTTAATCTCGGCGGTTATTTCCAACCCGCCCTCTTTGTATTCGCCTCTGCCGTAGCCCGTCATACTGAACATAGCCTGTTTGCTCCGAACGATAATTTTGCTTTTACATTATACAATAAGCACCCGAAAAAAACAAGCGATTAAAGGCAATATTTCGCCGTCCGCTCAGAAGTCGGCGGTTGAATCGGTAAAAAGTCCGCGCACGCGCGAGGTTACCTTGCGGTAACAGTTTTTCGGCGACGTTTCGAACACGGCAACGTCCTGGTTGGAGCTTGCTATTACTCCCGAAATATCTGCAAAATACGCGGTGCTGCCCGCGCACAGCACGACGGGCATTCCGTAAAGATATGCGTACGCGCGTATTAAAAGGGGCGGTATTCCGTCGGTGACGTCCTCCGCGTGAACGACTAAAAGATTACAGCCGCACATCGCGCACGCCTTTACGCAGTCGGGAAAATACAAATCGTTGTCTATGCACAGCCCGACCTTGTAGCCGCCTATAGTGTATACGCCCACGTTCGCGCCGCTCTTGTATTCCTCTCCGTCCAGAACGTTTAACATATCGGATATGCCCAGAAGCTTACCGTTGGAAGCTACGGCAACGGACTTGCGCATTAAGCCGCGGCTGTCGGTAATGCAGCCGCACAGCACGCCGCAGTGCGCGGCGTGCGAAAGCTTTGCCGCCGTTTCGAATTTTTCGGTCTTGCCGCTGAGTTCGCTTTCGTAATCGACCAACCCGAGCGTACCGAACCCGAACAACACCACGTCGCAGGGGGGCAGGCGCACGGAGAGTTGTTTTCGTCTGTCCGTTACCACGCAAATTTTCATATACTCTACATACTATTTTTTCAGTGCGAAAAAAGTTACATTTTGCGTTCTATCCGCGCGGGTAGCGACATAACCTAAAACTATGAAAAAGTTAGCGATTATTG
>JAIDIR010000273.1 GCA_029052615.1 Clostridia bacterium
CACCGAACGTCGCTATATCTTCGCTATACAGCGAATGAGGCGAAGTGATTCCGGCATTTATGATATTACCCTTATATATTCTGAGCTTGACGTCGCCGGTTACGGTTTCCTGAGTCTTGGCTACAAACGCGTCCAAAGCTTCGCGGAGCGGAGTAAACCACTGACCGTCGTAAACCATTTCGCCGTACTTAATGCCGATTATCTGCTTGTAATGCTGCGTAGCCTTATCAAGGCAAATAGATTCGAGCATCTCGTGCGCCGCATATAAAATCGTACCGCCGGGGGTTTCGTACACGCCGCGCGACTTCATTCCGACAAGCCTGTTTTCAACCATGTCGATAAGTCCGACACCATTTTCACCGCCGATTTTGTTGAGAGTTTCAATAAGCTCGACAGCCCCCATCTTTTTACCGTCAACCGCCGTAGGAACACCCTTTTCAAAATTGATGGTAACGTAAGTCGACTTATCGGGCGCCTTCCAAGGCGATACGCCGAGTTCCAGAATCTTATCGTAATCGGGCTCGTTTGCAGGGTTCTCGAGATCGAGTCCCTCGTGAGATAAGTGCCAGAGGTTTTTAGCCTTGGAATAATTGGTTTCACTGTTGATTTTCAAAGGAATTTTGTGAGCTTCCGCATAATCTATTTCTTCGTCGCGGCTCTTTATATCCCAAATTCTCCAGGGAGCAATTATCTTCATATCGGGCGCAAACGCCTTAATAGATAATTCAAAACGAACCTGATCGTTGCCCTTGCCGGTACAGCCGTGACATATTGCGTCGGCGCCTTCCTTCTTTGCAATCTCTACGATTCTCTTTGCGATAATAGGACGGGCAAAAGACGTGCCGAGCAGATATTTGTTTTCATACACCGCACCCGCCATCATCGTGGGATAAATGTAATCTTCGATAAATTCCTTTCTCAGATCCTCGATATAGAGTTTGGAAGCGCCGGTTTTTAACGCCTTCTCCTCCAAACCTTCAAGTTCGGTAGTTTGTCCGACATCACCCGAAACCGCAACGACTTCGCAGTTATCGTAATTCTCTTTAAGCCAGGGAATTATTATCGACGTGTCCAGACCGCCGGAATAAGCAAGTACAACCTTTTTGATTTTGTTTTCCATAAATCGTATCTCTTTTATTTAAATTTTGGTCGCCTTACGGCAACCTGAAATATTATAC
>JAIDIR010000274.1 GCA_029052615.1 Clostridia bacterium
TCCTTTTTGGGCTTTGACGTGAAGAACTACGACAACTACGTGGGCGAGGTGCGCTTCGGCTCGGGTGAGGACTTTGCGGTGCTTGCCCACCTTGACGTTGTGCCTGCGGGCGGCGGCTGGACGCACGATCCGTTCGGCGGCGAGGTCGACAGGGAAAACAAAAGGATTTGGGGCAGGGGCGCAATGGACGACAAGGGTCCCGCCATCATCGCCCTCTACGCGCTGAAGGCCTTGAAGGACGAGGGCTTTAAACCCAGAAAGTGCATTAAGCTTATAGTCGGCTGCAACGAGGAATCGGGCTGGGCGTGCATTGACCATTACAACAAGGTTGCAAAGATGCCCGAAACGGGAATTTCGCCCGACGCGGATTTCCCCGTCATCTACGCCGAAAAGGGCATACTACATATAAAGATGCAGTTCGCCGCGCCCAACGCTAAGTTCAAGGGGCTTAAGGGCGGCGGCAGCGCGAATATGGTTTGCGACTATTGCGAGGCGTTCGCCGACGAAAATACCGCGCTTTTGGAACAGTTGGGGCTTGAATATGCCGCAGGTAAGGTTATTTCGCGCGGAAAGAGCGCGCACGGCTCTACTCCCGAAAAGGGCGTGAACGCAATCGAAAAGATACTCGACTATCTGGGACTGAGCGAAATAAAGCGCCTGCTGTTCGTCGAAAAGCTGGGGCTGGTCAACTTCGAGGACGAGACGGGCAAGCTGACTTTGTCGCCCGACATTATCGAGCAGATTGACGACAAGATTTACGTGACCTGCGATATCCGCTATCCCGCCACCTACAAGCTTGAGGACGTTTTGAGCGTTATCGACAAGAGCGGAATAACTTACGAAACGCTGCACGCGCAGGCACCCCTTTTCAACGACAAGAACGGCAAGCTTGTGACCACCCTTTTGAACGTTTACAACGAGGTGACGGGCAAGAACGCACAGCCCGTGGCGATAGGCGGCGGCACTTACGCGCGCGCACTCAAATGCGGTGCGGCGTTCGGTCCCGAGGAGAACGGCGAGGAATGTACCATTCACCAGCCCGACGAATACATAACCTTTGAAAAGATTGAAAAGTGTTTCAAAATTTATAAACTCGCACTCGAAAGACTGTGCGGTTGAGGCGTGAATAAACTGAAAGCGCCGCGGCAAATTGCCGCGGCGCTTTTTTTATTCTTCCTTATTTTCCGTCAAATCCGTAAACGGTTCCTCGGGCGGAACTTCCGCCGCCGTCGGAGTTTCAACGCTCTGTTCGGGCACCTGCACGGGAACTTGCGCCGCCCCTGCAGCCGACCTGCCCAAAAGCATACGGATGGTGCTAAGTTCGTTTATCGGCAGGCTGTTTTTATCCACCGCAATCGCCGTTGCCTTGGTGTTGTACAAAAACAGGTAGTTCGCCGTTTCCCTGATCTTTATAAGCCAGCTGTAATATATCTTGGAAGTGGTCGTAAGCTCGCCGTCGGTATACTCGTAAGCCATCAAGTGGTCGCGGAAGAATTCCGCCTCGTCCACCTTTCGGCGTTTGAGAGTTAAGTTTTTTGCCGAACGTACTGCAACGAGTATAATTATGCCGCACGCTAATATTATCGTTCCGCATGCCAACAAAACTATTCCGTAGGAATCCTGGGCTTTGGAAAGTATGTAGACGACGAAACCCAACGCCAGAATAATTGCGCCCAATACGATATATAAAATCGATAGCACGAACGGCTTTTTATTAAGCTCCTTATGCACCTGCTCGGTTAAAGGCGTGCTGGTCTTTATCGTTCCCTTTTCGGTTATCACGGCGGTTACCCCCTTAATATGCTTACATTAAGTGCTTTCTTATCGCCTTTATGGACGTATTTGCAATAAGGTTGCTGCCCCTGAAAGTCGGGTGTACGCCGTCCTCCGAATAGTCGGTATACGGGTGACTTTCGCACAGTCCGTTGAACATTTCGTCGTACGCCACAAACTCGTCGCACTTCTCCACGCACACGCGGTGAATAATGGCAAGCTCCTTTTCGAACACGGGGCGCATGCGCTTTTTATCGGGCGCGGGCAAAAGGAAAGGCTCCAGGAATATAACGACAATCCCCGCCTCCTTCAGCGCTTCTATAAGCGCGACCAAATCGCGCTCGAACTGTTTAAAGTTAAGCTCCTTGCCGTACTTGAACTGGTGAATGGTGTTGTTGATGCCTATCATCATAACCACCGCGTCGGGCTTTAAGTCGATAACGTCGCGCTGAACGCGGGCTAAAAGGTCGCACACCTCGTTGCCCGAAACGCCCTTGTTGATAAGCTCTATATCCATATCGGGATAGATTGGACGGAGCTTGTCGGCAAGCACCTTTACGTAGCCGTTACCAAGCGACTTTTCGTCGTTTCTGTCCCTGTCGCAATCGGTTATGGAATCACCGAAAAAGACTATTTTCATTACTTTTTTCTCCCTGTTGCCGCCCGTCTTTTGCGCGCGGCGAAATATCACTTTAAGCTTATTTACAATTTTACCACACCTTATAAAATATTACAAGTAAAGCGCCTGAAATTTTGTAAGCCTTTATTTTCAAAACAGTACTTTAATGCTTTGACAAACGCATAAAATTATGATATATTGTCTTAGCGTTGAGCGGACGTACCCAAGTGGCTCAAGGGGCTCCCCTGCTAAGGGAGTAGTGCGGGAAACCGCAGCGCGAGTTCAAATCTCGCCATCCGCGCCAATAAGAACGTAAGTCGAGCACTTGCGTTCTTATTTTTTAAGGAGAAATTTATGCAATTCTACATTGACGACAACTTATCGCCCGAAGAAAGAAATATAGTTATTCGTTACACCATAACTATCGGCACGCGCGCAAGGTGTTCCACGCGACACTTAATGCGCCCGTTCAAAACGCAATATTTGCGCGAAGCACAGAAAGAAAAGAAAGCCGAACACCAAAAGCGAATTGCGGAATATAAAAGCGCCGCCGAAAATTACGTGGAGGGCGAAACTCAGCTTGGCGACACGTTTATTCAGTTTTTCGGCGGAATACCTTCCAAAAAGCGGTTAACCAATTATTATAATAATCTTATCAAGCAAGAAAAAGATAACTTGCGGATGATATCGCGGACGTATTCGGTACACGTCGATTACGGTCATATCAGCCCGGAATTATTGAAATTTCACAATTCGCTTAATCCGCGCCCGACTTTCGGATATTCAAACTCTCTGCACGAAGAATGTGATTTTGAGTTGACCGAACAGAACAAAGCGGCGTTTTTGTCCTCTTCCCTTGCAGAATTGCCCTCCTACACGGGCGATTGGATGCACGACCACGGTTACGTTTTCTTCGATTCTATTATAGGTCTGATGTACGAGGACCTTGCCGTTTTTAAAGGCGACAGGTGTATACTATCTACAGTATCGCACGAAGGGGAATTCGATGCAAATTTATCCGATGAAGAACTCGAAGGCTTACGCTCGTTTGAAGATAAAAAAGTTTTGAACGAAAAAATAATCGAACAACTCAAAGCCCAACGCAACGGCTGAACAAGGGTGAAATTTCTGCTGGTTTGAATATCCCTTTACAAAAGTTTGTAAAAGCGGTATAATTATGTATATTCAAACAATTGGATTGCGAAACAAAGGTATAAATTATTTATGATAAGGAAAAGCATATTTCAACGCATAGCGGAAAATTATAACATTGACGATGAAGTAAGAAAAATTAACCGTCTTTTTGAAGAGCAGGAATATTTTTTAAAGAAAACCTTTTACGATTACGATTATGAGTTTTCCAAAGAAGACGTTACGTTTGTCGATATCTTAGAAAACTATTTATTCGACCCGTGGAAACACAGAGGAACTTGCGTTGACATCAAAGAATTTTTCAAACGGGCAAATGCCGAACCCCCTCATCCAAGTTATGAAATCGATGAAGAAACAGCCATAAACTTTGTCGAAGCTATGCTGAATTTAATCAAGCTTTATAGAGATAATATCACGTTTTTGGAAAGCGAAAACATTGATAACTATTCCGACTTTGACGACGTTTTCTGTCCGTTGGTCGAAACTTTAAAAAAGCGCTTGGGCTTAACTGAGAGGATAATCGACGATGCGGTTATAGTATATCCCGAAAATGCCCCTCTTGAGCAAGTATTGAACGTAACGACCGATGAAGACGCTCAGTGGGGACTTATAAGGTATTGCCGCGAAAATATGGACTTGGCTGAAAAGAGAAAGTCGCTCGCTTATTTTGCAACGGCTTTCTATATCGAAGAAGATAAGAACGACGACCAAGCGACTAAACTGGTCGTTAACAAAGCAACGAATATACTCAATAATTTACATATCCGCCACAATAATCAGACTGGCAAATACGAAAAAGAATATTTGAAAGATCTATCGGAAGAAGAAGCCCTCTCACTCTGCGACCTATTGTATAATCAGATTTTAACGATAATATTACTAAGAGAGCAAAGGAAATACGACGGAGTTTATAAAACATTTAAGGATAAACAGAAAGGCGTTTAGTACTTATTTGTAATTCAAACATTAACATTAAACGGGCGTAAGTTGAAAACCAACTTACGCCCGCTCTTTTTATTCCAATGAAAAAATTTCATCATATTCCACGTTCAGAATTTTTTTTATAAGTACGATTTCGTCGGGATACAGATGCCTTTGCCCCACTTCGATTTTGGCGACGGCACTTCTGGTAATATCGCAACCGTCAAGCTGCAAGCGCGTTGCAAGATATTCCTGCGTAATTCCCGCACGCTCCCTCAATCTTCTGATATTTTGTCCTATTTTTTTCTCTGTCTCTATATTCATCGTATAATCAAAGTTTTTATGTTGTACTTATTTAAGTGCAAAAACTTGACATCATTATAACCTTATGATATTATTATTTTGCACCTATATAAGCGCAAAAATACCAATGAAAAAGGTAAATTATATGACGGAAGAAACAAACAACTCTTATACAATCAAGCGACGTCCGTTGATAGTGAACCTAATCCTATCACTGATAACGTTAAATATTTATACTTTTATATGGTTATATGCCGTATTGAAAGACAGCAATCGCATTGCGGCAAAAAAGAGGGACAGTATGACAATTTACCGTGCGCTGGTATTGTCATACATTGCACTCGCTACGTGTTGTTTTGTATGGAATGCAATTTTAATATTCGCAGCAATGTGCTACGATACTAACGTCGGCTATCCTCTAATTGAAATCTCAAGCCCGGTATTTGAAAACGTTGTGCAGATGGCGCTGACGGCTTTGATGCTTGTTTTGCTTATACAAATTTTGTTTTCAGCAATATGTATGGCAGTATGCTCTATTATTTTAATGGCTGTATGCTCTATCATTATAACTGTTAATATTGCAAAAAATCTTGACGCTCCCGTCGGCTATTACGTCGTATTTCAACTGTTTTTGGGCATAGCAGTTATCAATTTATTTGCACAGGACGAGATTAACCAATACGCGGGAACGTACTTAGACGGCGAACGCCCGAAGTATCTTGGTTAGTCAGTATGCCGCAAAGCACGAGGCATAAACCATAATTATCCCTTTACAAAAGGTTGTAAAAGCGGTATAATTGCGGTATGGGTGGCAAATACGAAGATCTTAGCGAACAGATAATTGAAAAGATGACGGGCGAAAAGCGCGGCAGAACTTTCCGCAAAATCGCCTTTGACGATGCGCGCGTTTTGCGGCGCGTCGACAACCCGCACGACAGGGGCACCGTCTGGCGCCCGCCTTTCGTAAGGGACATCGATAAAATTATGAACTGCCCCTACTACAACCGCTACGCCGACAAGACTCAGGTTTTTTCCTTTTACAAAAACGACGACATAACGCGGCGCGGTCTGCACGTTCAATTGGTTTCCCGAATTGCAAGAACCATCGGCGGCGCGCTCAATTTGAACCTCGACTTAATTGAGGCGATAGCGCTCGGACACGACATAGGTCACACTCCTTTCGGACACGCGGGCGAGCGCCTTTTAGACGGGCTATTATACGAACGCACGGGGCGCCATTTTGCCCACAATATACATTCAGTGCGCGTTCTGGACGGCATTTACCCCTATAATATATCGCTGCAAACGCTTTCGGGCATAGCTGCGCACGACGGCGAGTTGGAGCTTGCGGAGTACAGACCCGCCCCCTTAGAGAGCTTTGAAGAGTTCGACAAAATTATAGAAAACTGCTATCTGGACAAGCGCGCAATCAAGCGTTTGGTCCCCTCCACGCTGGAAGGGTGTGTGGTGAGAATATCCGACATAATAGCATATCTGGGCAAGGACAGGCAGGACGCCGAGCGCGCAAAGCTGGTTAAAGAGAGCGATTTTGACGATAACAAGATAGGCGGCTTCAACGCCCAGATTATCAATAATCTGATGGTCAATATCATAGAAAACAGCTATGGTGAGGACTACATAAAGATGGATGCCGAGCACTTTGCGGCACTGCAAAAGGCGAAGAGCGATAACTATGAGCTGGTTTATAAAAGCGATTTGGCAAGGCAGGGAATAAACGACGTAATTCAGCCGATGATGAAAATGGTTTACGGACAGCTTTTGGACGACCTTGTGAAAGGCGACCGCACCTCCCCCGTTTTCACCCACCACGTCGACTACGTGAACAAGTCGCATTACAAGCGCGCCGTACCCTACGAAGAGGGCGAACCGAACCAGATTATAGTCGATTATATAGCGAGCATGACCGACGATTATTTTCTGGATTTGTTTGCGCACCTCTTTCCCGACAGCAAGCTAAAAATCGAGTATAAGGGATATTTTGACTGAAAAATAATAGATAAAAAGCGGTTGGGCGGCATATATATGCCGCCCAACCTGTTTATTTACTGAATTTTACCGCTTAAACGGTAACTGAATTTATCGCCAGTAGAGCTTATGATGCAGTGGTCGAAAAATTTTATGCCGCACATTGCGCACGCCTTTTTTATCTTTTCGGTCACCTTGTCGTCGGCTGCCGACGGCGTTGCGGGGCAGTTGACGTGGTTGTGCGCAAAGTAAAGTCCGTACGCGCCCGACGAGGAAATAACGGACAAAATTTCGTTTGCGGAAACGTCCACCCTGTCGGCGTTTTTGGTCGTATATTGTTTTATGTCAGTGACCTTGCCGCTCTTGTTGACGAGGTAAATTTCCACGCTCTCATTGTCCCTGCCGCGAAAACGCTCGGCAATTACCTCGAAGCACTGCGCCGTGTCGCGCATATAAATTTCTTCCGTATGGCACAGCTTATAGGCGCGGTCCAAAGTTTTCAGATACGTTACGACCGTCGGGCTTACGCCGTCGACTGCAAGAAGCTCCTCGGGCTCCGCCTCTATTATGGCTTTAACGCCAGGAAAGCGGCATAGAAGCGCGTCAGCCACCGCCGACATATCCCTGCCGCCGAAAGCGTTGCTTAAAAGAATATTCAGAAGGTCGGCTTCGTAAAGGCGCCCGCCGCCCTCCAGCTTTTCCATAAACTGCTTTCTGAATGAGTTTGCCATTTTCTATCCCACGATTTCCACGTAACTGCCGCCCACGCGGTCCTTCTTTACGATTATCTGCTTTTCGATTTTTTCCTTCAATTCGGCGACGTGCGAGATTATGCCCACCAGCCTGTTGCCCTCCGAAAGTCCGTCCAGCGCGCGTATCGCCTGCGCGAGCGACTCCCCGTCAAGAGAGCCGAAGCCCTCGTCAACGAACATCGTGTCGAGTTTTATTCCGCCCGCCGACGACTGAATTTCTTCCGAAAGACCCAGCGCGAGCGACAGCGATGCCTTAAACGATTCGCCGCCCGACAGCGTTTTTACCGAGCGCGACGTGCCGTTGTAATGGTCGATAACCTCCAGGTCCAGACCGCTCTGGCTGCGGTTGTTTTCCGCCGAACGACGGCGCTTCAACTCGTACTGGTTGTCGGTCATTACCAGAAGTCTGCGGTTTGCGCGCACTATTACTCTGTCGAAATACGCCGCCTGCACGAAGGTTTCCAGCATAATTTTTTCCTTGCCGGCAAGCGTGCCGTTGGCGGTATCCGAAAGCGCTTTTACCCACGCGTATTTGCGCTCGATTTCGCCCGACTTTATAAGCACGGCGTTAAGGTCGCTACGGCATTTGGTATTGGCAAGCAGGCGGTAGTTGACCTGCCGCGCTTCCTCCGTCAACTGACTTTTTTGCACGTTGAGCAGCTGAGCGCGTTCCTTGCATGCGGCTATGTCACCGTCGTTTCCGTCCTTTAAATCGCGTGCAAAGCTGTCCGTTTGGGCGCGCAATTTTTCCACGTTTTTGTCGCAGTCCGCATGCGCGTTGCGGGCGCGCTCGCGCCCCTCTTCAAACTCGGTCTTGCTCTTTTCCCACTGCGATTTTTGCTTTAACGCGCTCTCCCTGTCGGCGTGCGCAAGCTTGCCCTTAAGCTCCGCAATATCCTTTTCGAACTGCGAAATTCCGCTGTCCGCCTTGCCCGACTGAATCTGCGCTTCGGCTATGCGTGCGGCAAGTTTATCCGCCTGCTCCTTTCCTGCGGCTATCTCCGCGGCTATTTCGTCCGCCTTCAAAAGCGACTGTTGTAAACGGTTAAGTTCGGCGTTTTTCTTATTAAATTGCTCTTTAACCCCGTAATATATGCCGTTTAACGCGTCTTTTACGTCCTTAAGCTTTGCACCCTCGGCAATTTGGGTGAACTTTGCGGCGTCTGTTTTAATGCGCTCGGAACGCGCCTCGAAAGCCGCTTTAAGCCGCCCCGCAAGGTCGCTTGCCGCGCGCTCCTCCCCTGCCGCCCGCTCGGCAACCGCCTTGCAATTATCAAGCTCGGCGGCGCTGCAAATTTGCTTTGCGTTTAAGGTCGCGGGCGCGGGGTGATGCACCGAGCCGCACACGGGGCAGGGCTTTCCCTCCTCCAGCTTGCCCGCAAGCACGCCCGCCTGCGCGTCAAGATACGCCCTGTTCATCGAAGCGTAACGCTCCTGCGCCGCAGCCGAAAGGTCGCGCAGCCTGACGTAATTTTCCGCCGCCTGCTTATACTCCGCATACTCGCCGTGCAGTTTTTCAACGTCGCTCAGTATGCGCGAAAGCTCGTCCACTTTGCCGTCAAGCTCCTTGACCTCGCCCTGCAGTTTTACCGCCTCTATTTCGGCGGTTTTCAGCCTTTCCTTTTGCTCTTCAAGTGCGGCGGTTTTGGTGCGCGCGCTCTCCAACGCAGCGGTGGAATTAGCGACAATTTCCCGCTGATTGAGCGCAACCGCCTTCAATCTGCCAAGCTCCGCGCGCTTTACTTCCAGCTCGTCGTAAAGCGGAAGCTGCACGCTTAACTGCGCAATATTATCGGTCAAAGCGCCAATCTTCGCGCCGTCCTCCGAATGGGCTTCAAGCTCCGCCTTCAAGCGCGCAAGCCGTTGCTCCCCATCGGCAAGCTGCCGCGTGCACTGCGCGTACTGCTCCTTAAGCTTCTCGCGCCGCTCGCCCTCCGCAAGCGCCACCTTCAGCTTGTCAAGCTCGCCGTCGCACTCCTTCAACCGTCCGTCGATAAGCTTCGCCTGCCCGCCGTCCTCGTCTATAAGTTTTGAGATTAGTTCAACGACTTCCACGGTAGGCGTGCCGCCGTCCTTTGCGGCGCTCACCTGCTCAACGTAAGAGCTGTTTTCGCCGCATATTATCCCGCGGATATATTGCGAGATTGAGCTGCCCGCCGCCTCGTACTGGGCGCGCACGGCGGAAACCTGCTCCTTAAGCTCGTCCTGCAACCGCTGGAAGGAATGGGTGCGGAATACCTTCTGGAATATCTTTTTTCTGTCCTCGGTGGGCGACAGTAAAAGCCGCGCAAAGTCGCCCTGCGCAAGCATGGCAATCTGCGTAAACTGTTCCCTGTCAATGCCCAGAATTTCGACGACCGCCCTGTTCACGTCCTTGACCTTGGCAATGACCTTGCCGTCGGGCAACGTCAGCTCGGCGTTTGCTTTCTCGCTGGTCACGCCGTCGCCACGCGATTTTTTGCGCTCGTACTCGGGGTTGCGCAAAATTTTATAAGTCTTGCCGCAATACGAAAAGCTCAGCTCGACGAAGGTCGGGGTATCCCCCGAGGCGTATTTGGAACGGAACATATAAGGCTCCCTGTTCGCTCCGCTCGCCTCGCCGTACAGCGCGAATACTATCGCGTCGAACACGGTGGTCTTGCCCGCGCCCGTGTCGCCGCATATTAAATACAGTCCGCGCTCGCCCAGCTTGGTGAAATCTACTTCCGTGCGCTTTGCGTAGGGACCGAACGCCGACATAACAAGTCTTAAAGGTTTCACCGCTCGTCCCCCCAAATTTTTTCTATCAGGCTTTGCACCAGCTCGCTCTGCTCGGGCGACATGGGCTTATTGTTCTGCGCCTCGAACAGCGCCGAAAACAGCTCCATGGGCGACCGCGCGGGCACCGCCTCAAGCTCCCCCGCCTGCGACGAATTTTGCGTGCGCGTGTTGTCGTACCGCACGTTCATTATATAGGGATATATAAGACGCAGCTTGGCAAGCGCGTCGGGCACGTCCTCCTCGTCGGTCAGCACGACGTGAACGAGGTCCTTCGTATAAGTGGTGCCCTCGTAAAAGCTCATTTTTGTCAGTTCCTCGTACTTGCCCTTTATTTCCACGACGTCGCGCAGCGGCTTTAATGCAACCGTGCTAACGGCAATATCGCCCTTGGCTTTAAGCTCGACGACGGTAACCGACTTTTGACTGCCCGCTTCCGACAAAGAATATTTGAGCGGCGTGCCCGAATAGCGCACGCGCTCGGAACCGACGTTCTGCGCGCCGTGCACGTGACCGAGCGCGGTATAGTCGAAGGGGGCAAAAATTTCGGCGTCGACGTTGCCGAGGTCGCCCACTACGAATTCTTCCGACCCCGAATGGCTTGCACCCGTAACGAACTGGTGCGCAACCAGAACGTTGCGCGCGCCCGTATCTATCTTCATGGCGTCAACGGCGGCTTTAAGCGCGTCGTTATAGCTTTCTATTTTCTCGTTCTCGAAAAAGCGGCGCACGGTTGCGGGCTTGATAAAGGGCAATAAATATATATTGACGTCGCCGAAATTATCGTGCAAGGTCACGGGTTGAATTTCGCCCGCGTACACGGGTGAAAAATGTACGCCGCTGCGCGACATAAGCTTTGCGCCGAAGGCAATTCTTTCCGCAGAATCGTGGTTGCCGCTGATAACGAAAACCTGCGCGCCCCTTTCCGAAAGCGCGTTTAAAAAGCGGTCGAAAAGCTCAACCGCTTCGGCGGACGGCACCGACTTGTCGTAAACGTCGCCCGCGATAATAACGCCGTCGGGCTGCTCGTCGCCTACTATTTTAAGCACCTCGTCCAGAATATATTTTTGGTCCTCGATAAGCGAAAACTCGTTGTAGCGCTTGCCTATGTGCAAGTCGGCCAAGTGCAGAAATTTCAATTTTTTGCCCCTTAAGATTTTTCCGTAATCACCACGTCGAAAAGGTCCAGCTTGCAAATCTGCGCGTAGAACATAAGGTCGTCTAGCGTGGGCAGGCTTTTGCCGTTTTCCCAGTTGAACACCACGCTTTCGGTAACGTTGAACACGGCGGCAAGCTCGGCACGGCTTATGCTGTTGTCCATTTCGAATTTGCAGTCCGCGCAGTTTGCGCCGTCGCAAACGCCGTTTTTAACGCGCAGAACGCCGCAGACGTAGCGGCGTAAGTTTATATTATCCTGCCTTAAAAGACGCAGATTGACCGCCGTTTTCTGCCAGTTTACGTAGCTTCTTTGTAGCTTTTCCATAAAATTAACCCCGTAATATGCCTTGTTTACCGTTTTTACGCCTTTTATTTTACCGCAATCGCGCACAAATGGCAACCGTTTAAGCCTTTGCCTTATAAAAATCTCCCCCGACCTTTCGGTCGGGGGATAATTTTAAGTTGTGTTATGGTTTGTGATTATTCGGATACGGGGGTAATGGTTGCGTAATAAAGAGCTACGGAAGTATTATTTTTTGTAAGCTTATACGTTCCTGCTTCCAAAGTAACCGTTATTACGTAGTCGCCGTCCGCATTTTCCTTAGAGCTATACGAAGTAGATTTATCTCCGCTGACGATGTTCGACTTTTTACCCGCAACGTTAAAGTAGAACGTTACTTCCGATTTCTGAGATACTACGAATTGTACTTCCGTACCGCTTTCCATTTTCAAGCCTGAAGCAAGCGGCGTCGTTCCGTATGCGTGCACCGTAAATTCCGTAGCCTGCGCACCGTGCTTGCTTCCCACATTCGTAAATGCGCTGTTGGAAGGGTTACCGCCTATAAACGTACACGTAATTGCTTGCGCCGCAAGGGAGTTATACTTAGCTATAATCGCATCGTACTTAGTCTTATCGTCTGCGCTTACGCCGTTTTTCTGAACCGCCGTAAGGCTTTCGTAAGCCGCTTTAAGGCTTGCACCCGACTTAAGAGTTACGTTATCTGCGGTGGTTGCCGCCAGTAATTCGTTGAACGCAGCAAGGTTTGCCGCTTCCTTTTCCGCAGCTACGATTTCCGCAAGCTTAGCCCTGAGGACTGTGAGGGATGCGTTTACGTTGGTTACGGTAATTTTATCTTTATCATCGTCTTCGAGTGCGCTGTAATCTTCAAGTTGTTCCTCATACAGAGAAATTGCAAGCTCTACCGCTACTCTGCTGTCTACTATATCAAGGCTTGAAGACAGGGGCAACCTGTTGATTTCATTCTGCAAATTGCTAAGGGCAAACTCGGCAAACTTATCTTGTGCCGCCGTAAGCTTTGCATAGTTGGTAACTTTGGACTGAGCCGATGCGGTGACCGCCTTGTAAGCCGACGCCGCCGCCTGAATATCGACGCTCGAATACTCGGTTACCGTACCGATATACTCTATACGAGCTATTGCGTATTCGACCAAAACCGTTTCATATGCCGACTGCGCTTTGGAAAGTCTTTCTTTAAGCTCTGCTCCAAGCTCCGTCCTTTCCTCTTCGGTTATTAAGTTTGCATAAGCCTGTTTTGCCTTTTCAATTGCACTGCCGCTGCTTCTGGTTACGGGATTGGGAATAGCCTCGATAGCCTTTTTAGCCTCGGATATACGCGCCTCTTTGGCTGCCGCCGAGTCTTCCTGTACGGACAGCGAATTTATGGTGATTTCCTTATCCTTTTTACCCGAGCAGACCATATACGTGCCCGCGTCGAGCATAACCGTTCTCGAACCTGTGAACGCTTCGAGATAAACTTTACCGTCGTTGCGGATAACCTGAGGAGTTTCGCCCGTTGCGTCGATTGTCAGCGTGGTATTCGCCGCAACCGTGAACGTTACTACCTGACCTTTACCCTTCGTAGCCTTGGTTATGCTGGGATTTACGGTCGGTGCGGAAGTGTTCATTTCCTGCATCTTTGCGGTTACGTCGCTGTGACTCTGCGCGCCCGCATACAGTACGCACCTTACTCTTGCGCCGATACTGTCGTCCAGAAGCGCGTCGGTCTTTTTATTCGTTGCGTCGTAGTAGAACAACGTGGAGTCGGTATCAAAGGTTGCGTAGTCGGTATTGTCTGTCGGGTCTTTACAGTTGTTGGAAACCGTCTGGTCGCGCTTATCTACGAGCGTAAGCGTTCCCGTACCCCCGTCACTGCACGCATAGAACGTGTTGTTATACGCCTTTGCCGCACCGCCCGTATCTTTCGATACGTTCTTACAGCCTTCGTAATAATTAGCCTCGGAGAACAGATAGCAGTTTGCCCTTAAAGAGTGCACGTAGGAAAGCGCGGGCTTTGAAATGTGCGAATAGGGCGTGCTGTTTTGTGCGGGGTCGCCGAATACGAAGTTGTTGTAGAAGTGTACGTTTGCCTGCCTCGTTAAAGGAATACGCGAACCGCACTGATACCATATATTGTGGTGATAGGTCATATTGTACTGCAGAGAATCGTCTGACGAACCGATAAGGTTGGTCTTGTGGCAGTACTCGAAATAGTTGTACGAACAGGTGAAATAATATCCGCGCTTGAAGTCGCAGCTGCCGTCGCCTTCCTTTTTATCGCTCTCGGCGGGATTGTCACACCTGCCCGGAAGGAACGTATTGTTGTGTATCCAGCACCTTTCTACGGGAGCGGTGATTTTTTTGCTGGTTGCCTGACCTTCCATACCTATAGCGTCTTCGGGATATTCGTTGAAGGTAAGGTTTCTGACCTCGAAGCTCTTGCCGCCGCCGTTCGAGCCCGTACCCGCAACGAAGTGGAAGCCCCAGCCCTTTATTTCGGCGTCGGCGCCCACGCCCTCCAAAGTGACGTTTTTAAGGTCCTTCATTCGAGCCATATGCCCGTTATCGCCTACGCCGCCGCCCTCTTTGGTGTCGTTATAAGCCGTACAGCCTTCGGGAGTGGTTACCGTACCTATAAATCTGATAACTATAGGTCTGCTTACAGCCTTAAAACTGAGATTGCCGCCGTTTGCCTGGTCGTAAGTGTTGCTGGGCACTTTATTCTTTGAGCTGGCAGCATTGCTTGACGTGTACTGGTTATTGTTGAGCCACCAGCCTATACCGCTTGCATTCTTGTTGCCCCAGTCGCTTCCGGGAATCTGGAACATAGGTACGTCGGAGTTTGCCGCGCATACCTCGTCCATAACCGTATCTTTATTCTCGTCGGTTACGTAGATTACCAGCGCGTTGTCTTTAAGCGTGCCGTCGTCCTTATACGCTCCGACGCCTTCGCTGTAATTGAAGTGAGCGTAGCCCGAACGGTCGTACTTAGCAACGGGAACGCCGCCCGTAATTTCGGTACCGTTTACCTTAACGTCGTAAACGCCCGCGGTAATACCGATTATATCGGCGCGAACGCCGCCGTTCTTGCTGCGGATAAGCTCGCTGTCGATTTCGTGCCAGCTGTCCGAACCGCCGTGCAGACGGTACGAAACGGTGGAAGTTGCCGCATTGCCGCTGAACTCAACCGCAATACTTTCGAAATCGCCTTTGAGCATATTCACGCCGGAGGGCAAATCCTCCCACTGCGCGGTAAGTACTAAGTTAGAAGTTACGGGCGTCGAGAAATCGTACGTTTCGCCCGCCGACTTCCAGCCCGTAAGATATTTCCCTTCGCTTTCAACCAGCGGCTCTACAACCGTACAGCCGTTAGCTACGTATTGGGTTACCGCGCCGTCTGAAAACTCTACTTTGAATTCAGCCGCGTTGGGGTCGGATTCTTCGGGCGTAGCCGAAGAGGTTACGCTGCCGATATCAACCGTTTTATTGAAAGTGAACGGATCCTTGGAAACGGCTTGCGAGCTGCCCGACAGCTTATCTAAAACGATTACCGTGCAGGTAAGCACCGTGTTGCCGTTGGTAGCCTTTACCTTTGCAACACCCTTAGTCTTTGCCGAAATAACGCCGTCACTGTTTACCGTTGCAACCGTAGGCTGCTCTGAAGTGAAGGTCGTTCCCTCGGCTGCGGACAACGTTTTGGTTGCACCCACCGTAAGCGAAACGGCAGTATCCTCGGAAAGAATTACGGGCGTTTCGGGTTCTTCGTCACCGGGAGTGGGCGTCGGCGTAGGTGTCGGCGTAGGTGTCGGTGTCGGAGTGGGCGTCGGCGTAGGTGTCGGCGTTACCGCTTCGTTCGGGTCTTTG
>JAIDIR010000275.1 GCA_029052615.1 Clostridia bacterium
TTAAAATAGTGCTAAAAATTACACCAACCACTATATGTTGTGGTTGGTGCGTTAATTTACTTTGCTTCGGAGCGGAATGAGAATTCTCCGTCCTTTAATTCCACGGTTACCTGCTCGCCGGGAAGAATGTGACCCGCCAGAATTTCGTCCGAAAGTCTATCCTCGATACGCCTTTGCACTATGCGCTTCATAGGGCGCGCGCCGTAGACTTCCGAATAGCCTTCCTCGATAAGCTTTTCCATAGCGTCGGGCGCGATTTCAAGCGAAATGTTTTTATCGCGCAGGCGCACGCGCAGGCTTTCGATAATCTTATAGCAGATTTTGCCCGCCTCCTCCTTGGTGAGCTTGCGGAAGACTATAACGTCGTCAAGACGGTTTAAGAATTCGGGGCGGAACTGCTCCTTCAACGCGCTGTCTATTGCGTCCTTCATATCGTCGTAACCGTCGTTATCGCCCGAGGTGAAGCCGAAAGAGGACATCTTTTTAATCTGGCTTGCGCCGACGTTGGAGGTTAAAATAATTATGGTGTTTTTAAAGTTGACCACCCTGCCCTTGGAATCGGATAGTCTGCCGTCGTCCAAAATCTGCAACAGAATGTTAAAGACGTCGGGGTGGGCTTTTTCCACCTCGTCAAACAGCACCACGGAATAGGGCTTTCTTCTTACGCGCTCGGTAAGCTGACCGCCCGCATTGTCGTCGTAGCCGACGTAGCCCGGAGGCGCGCCGATAAGCTTGGATACCGAATGTTTTTCCATATACTCGGACATATCCAGGCGGATAAGCAGCTTTTCGTCGCCGAACATGCTTTCCGCAAGCGCCTTGGCAAGGTCGGTTTTACCTACGCCCGTAGGTCCGACGAATATGAACGAGCCGATGGGTTTGCCGCTTTCGTTGAGTCCCGCGCGCGCACGGCGGATTGCCCTTGCAACGGCGGAAACCGCCTCGTCCTGACCGATTATGCGCTTGTGCAGGTTTTCTTCCAAGTGCAAAAGCTTTTCGCTTTCCTGCTCGGTAAGCTTTAGAACGGGCACGCCCGACCAGCCGCTTACGACCTGCGCGATGTCCTCCGCGCCGATTGCGGGTGCGGACTGTCCGCCCTTCCACTCGTCGTGGATTTCCTTTATCTTTTCCTGAACCTCGTTAATTTCGTTGACGAGCTCCTTTGCCATGTCGTAGTTTTCGCCCCTTGCCGCCTTGTTCTTTTCGTAGGTCAGGCGCTTGAGCTTTTCTTCCAGTTCGTTCAGCTCGTGCGGGGAATTATAGGTATTGAGGCGCGCGCGCGAAGCCGCCTCGTCGACTAAGTCGATTGCCTTGTCTGGCAGGAAACGGTCGGTTATATATCTGTCCGAAAGGGTTGCGGCGGCGATTATCGCCTCGTCCGTGATGGATACTTTGTGGTGCGCTTCGTACTTGTCGCGCAAGCCCCTTAAAATTTCTACCGTGTCCTCCACCGTCGGTTCTTCGACCTGCACGGGGGTGAAACGGCGTTCCAGAGCCGCGTCCTTTTCGATATATTTGCGGTATTCGTCAAGCGTGGTTGCGCCCACCGTCTGCAATTCGCCGCGCGCAAGCAGGGGCTTTAAGATGTTAGCCGCGTCCATTTTGCCATCCGCCGACGCGCCCGCGCCGACCAGAAGGTGAATTTCGTCAATGAATAAAATTACGTTGCCGTTGGTCTTTATGGTGTTGATTGCGTCCTTTAAACGCTGCTCGAAATCGCCGCGGTATTTTGCGCCCGCAACCAGACTTGAAAGGTCGAGCGAGAACACCGTTTTGCCCTTTAAAAGGTCGGGCACGTCGTTGTTGATTATCGCCTGCGCAAGCCCTTCGACTACCGCCGATTTGCCGACGCCCGGTTCGCCTATAAGCACGGGATTGTTCTTGGTGCGGCGCGAAAGTACCTGAATGATTTTGTCGATTTCCTTCTTTCTGCCGATGACGGGGTCAATCTTGCCCTCCTTCGCCTTTGCGGTGAGGTCGGTGCCGTACTGCAAAACGTTTTCGTCGAGAGCGGAATCGTTCTTGCGCTCGCTCTTTCTGTCGCTCTTGCGCTCGTCCTTGCCCTGCGGCTGGTGAGCGGAAAAACCGAAGGACGACGGATAGCCCGAGGGATAATCCTCGTCGCCCAAATCGTCGATATCGCCCGCAATAGCCTGTTCGAGCATTGCCGAAAGCGCGGACATACTTACGCCCAGCGCCTTTAAAATGTAGATTGCAAGACAGTCGGGCGACTGGTTGACGGCGTATAAAAGATGCTCGGTGCCCGCAAGCCCGTCCTCGTTATAGGCAAGCGCGAAATCCTTTGCCTGTTCAAGCATGTGCTTGGTGCGCGGCGTGAAGCCGCTTATGGTACAGCGGTGGTCTACCGCCTTGACGAGGTAGCGCCTGTAACTCTCCTCGGTTACGCCCAGCGAGGAAAGAATTTTGCCCGCTATGCAGTCGGGCGTGCACAGCATTGCGTACACGATATGCTCGCTGCCGATATAGCTTATTTCAAGCGAGGCGGTTACCTCCCTCGAAACCGAAAGCACCTTTTGAAGATTGCGTGAAAATCTTTGAAACTCCACTCTTGTTTTCTCCTTATTATTATGCCGCTTTAATCAGCCCCTGGTTACCCAGTTTGCTATTTTCTTTGACGAGTATTGCGCGCGGTATGCGTCCCTTTCCTGCGTTTCCAGCGTTCTGCCCGCAAGCGCGTTGAGGTTGGAAGGCTTCATCTGAAGCATCAGCTCGTCTACCGCCGTTATATCGTTTATCTTTAAAAAGCCGAGGCACGCGCCAAGCTTTAAATCGGCGCAAAGAACGTCCAGCTCGTTGTTGGTTAAAAGCGCGCAGTTCGAAAGCAAGCCGTAGGCGCGCAGGCACTTGTCCTTGAGTATCAGCGCCCCCGCGCAGCTTTGCAGCCGCTTGCGCTCGCTCGCCTCCATCTCTATGATTTTGTTGACGACCGATTCGACCTGTGAAAGTATGGTTTCCTCGTTTACGCCCAGCGTCACCTCGTTGCTGACCTGATAGTTATAGCCCTTTGCCTTGCTGCCCTCTCCGTAGGCGCCGCGCACGGTAAGTCCAAGGCGGGTCACGCTTTTTATGACGTCGGGCATTACACCGCCTATTTCCAGCGCGGGCAGGAACATCATAACCGAAGCCCTCAGCCCCGTGCCCAGATTGGTGGGGCAGGCGGTCAGATAGCCCAGCTGCTCGTCGTAGGCAAAAGGTATGGAACGGGCTATTAAACTGTCCTTGGAGGACATCAGCTCGTACGCGGGGCGCAGCGACATCCCCTTTGAAATGCACTGTTCCCTGAGGTGGTCCTCCTCGTTTATCATTATGGATATGTCGCCCTTTTCGTTTATGAGCGCCGCCGAACGCGACGGCGTGTTTAAAAGCGCGGGGCTTATAAGTCTGTTTTCCACGAGGTTTAAAGCGTCGTCCTCGGATATGCCGTCCATATAGTACAGGCGGAATTCGTCCACCTTGTTAATAGCCGCGGATACCGAGCGGATAATTTCCTTTGCCTGTCTTGCGCTGCGCAGGCGTGCGGGAAAGGGATAACCGTTGAGGTTGCGCGCAAGTCTTATGCGCGACGACACTACCGTGCCGAGCTTGTAATCTACCATCTGCGCGCCCCCGTGTTGCGCTTTTTAAGCGCGTTCATATGCTCGTTTATTCTGCCCGCTTCAATATAGTCGCCGCGGGAAAGCGCGTCCTCCATTGCGCTCTGCAAAGAGGACAGTTTAAGGCGCAGGTCGTGCTCGGATGTGTACACTCCGCCGCCCTTGCCCACGTGCACGGTTTTGCCCTGTATGCGGGCTATGTAGGGAAGAAGCTCCTCGTTGAAATAGTCGTAGCAGCTGGGGCAGCCCAAAAGACCGCTCCTCTCGTATTCGGAAAAGGTCATACCGCAGCCGGGGCAAACCTTGTCTTCGGGCTCGAACCCGTCGAACAGTCCCGAAAGCATTGCGTTGGCAACTTCGTTTTCAAAGTCGCCGAACAGCTCGTTTGCGCAGATGGCGCAAAGATGCTGGGAACAGGACTTGCCTCCCACCGTTTCCACGCGGTTTACCGTCGCTTCGCGTTTTTTACAATTCTGACAGAGCACTTATTATACCCACACTTTAACTATTCTTTGCGCAATTTATTTACGCACACTTATATTATAATACATTTTGCCCGCGTGTAAACAGTTTTTAGTCAACTTGAACTCAAAATTTTACTCTTTGCTCACGAAAATTATGCCTTATCTTGTTGAAAATTCCGTCGGGCTGTGTTATACTTATCGGGTGAAATAATGAAAATTTTTTTGGAGGATATGTGATGCAGTATTCAAAAGACGTCGAAAACATGATTTGCGTTGCCAAGGGTGTTTCCGGTAGGTTTGAACACGGACCCGCTCCCATCCCCGAGGAAGGACAGTGGATTCAGGCAAAGGAAATCAAAGACATTAAAGGTCTTACGCACGGTATCGGCTGGTGCGCCCCTCAGCAGGGTGCGTGCAAGCTTACGCTCAACGTAAAGGACGGCATAATTCAGGAGGCTCTGGTCGAAACCATCGGTTGCTCGGGTATGACCCACTCCGCGGCTATGGCGGCGGAAATTCTTCCCCACAAGACCATTCTGGAAGCGCTGAATACCGACCTCGTGTGCGACGCCATCAACACGGCGATGAGAGAGTTATTCCTGCAAATCGTTTACGGAAGAACCCAGTCGGCTTTCTCCGACGACGGTCTGCCCGTAGGCGCGGGACTTGAGGACCTTGGAAAGGGCTTGCGCTCGCAGGTGGGCACCATGTACGGTACCGCCGCAAAGGGCGTAAGATATCTGGAAATGGCTGAAGGCTACGTCCTCTCCCTCGCTCTCGACAAGAACAACGAGGTTTGCGGATATAAGTTCGTTTCGCTCGGCAAGATGACCGACTTCATAAAGAAGGGTCTTACGCCCAACGAAGCTTACGAGAAGTCTGTCGGAACGTACGGCAGATACACCAAGGAACAGGGTGCGGTTAAGCACATCGACCCCAGAACGGACAAGGAGGTTGACTGATTATGGCACTTTTCGAAGGATATGAGAGAAGAGAAAAGAAAATTTTAGGCGTATTGAAAGAGTACGGCATTAAATCGATTGAGGAATGCCGCGACATCTGCCTTTCCAAGGGCGTTGACTGCGACAAGATAGTCCGCGGCACCCAGCCCATCTGCTTTGAAAACGCCGTTTGGGCTTACACCGTAGGCGCGGCTATCGCAATCAAGAAGGGCTGCACCAAGGCGGCTGACGCGGCGGCGGCTATAGGTATCGGCTTGCAGGCTTTCTGCATTACCGGTTCGGTTGCGGAAAACCGCAAGGTCGGCTTAGGTCACGGTAACCTGGGCGCGATGCTCCTTTCCGAGGAGACCGATTGCTTCTGCTTCCTTGCAGGTCACGAAAGCTTTGCGGCTGCCGAGGGCGCGATTAAGATTGCGGAGAACGCAAACAAAGTAAGGGTAAAGCCCCTGCGCGTTATCTTAAACGGTCTTGGCAAGGACGCGGCTTATATCATTTCCAGAATTAACGGCTTCACCTATGTTAGGACCAAGTTCGACCCCTACACCGAGACGGTTAAGGTAGTTGACACCGTTGCTTTCTCCGACGGGCCCAGAGCCAAGGTTAAGTGCTACGGCGCGGACAACGTTCCCGAGGGCGTTGCGATTATGCAGCTCGAGCACGTTACCGTTTCCATTACGGGTAACTCCACCAACCCCACCCGCTTCCAGCACCCCGTTGCAGGCACCTACAAGAAATGGTGCTACGAGAACGGCGAGAAGTATTTCTCGGTTGCGTCCGGCGGCGGCACGGGAAGAACGCTTCACCCCGACAACATGGGCGCCGGTCCTTCCAGCTACGGCATGACCGACACGATGGGCAGAATGCACTCCGACGCACAGTTCGCAGGCTCCTCCTCCGTTCCCGCCCACGTTGAAATGATGGGCTTGATCGGTATGGGCAACAACCCCATGGTAGGTGCTACCGTTGCAGTTGCGGTTGCCGTTCAAGAGGGAATGACCAAGTAATTTATAATATATCAACAAAGAATCGGCTTCTTTGGAAGCCGATTCTTTATTGCAAGAGGTTTTTATGAAAAAAGGAATGAAGGGCAATTCACTGAAACATAAAACGTCACCATTTATACAGTCTGGCTTTGTTGCTTCCTTAATAGCTTTTATTACGTTGGCTGTAGTATCATTGGGTACTTTAGTTTTTAATTTATGGGCGCTGTGCCAATATACCCCGCAGGAAGGCAACTTTTTGAAGGATTTGGGCAACGTTATTGTTTCCGCCTTATCATTTGCTGCGTCCGCCTTAGGAACATGGCGCTCTATTGCAGAGCTTATTCACAACAGCTTTAGAAGGCAATTTTTAGAATCACCCTCTTATGAGGAAGATATCAAAAACACTTTATGGAATAATTGCGACCCGCAATACAAAGAAAACGGCTATGTTTGGCGAGAATATAATAAAGCTCGTTATTTATATTCGGAAGAAGTTGATGAAGCTCTCGCTAAAATGTTCCCCGCTAATCGAGGCGATAAATTCAAAGAACCGCAAAGTGACTTGCTTTTGAGAGTTTTTCCTAAGATTCAATGTCTTAGCTCCGACCAAAGCGAAGCGCTGTACCAAATGGTAAAACAAAAAAGAGCTAGCGGAAAAAACATATTTAACAGTAACCTTGTCCGCCTACGCACCGATTTATTTATCAACGAAGTGCTTTCGGCTAAAAATGCCGAAGAGACTAATAAATTAAACGATTACCGAACGGCATACGACAAAAATAAATTGAAGTTTACCAATATCAGAATGGTCGAAGTTGAAAAAACGGACTACTACTCCAACATGACATCTAACGACATGATTTACAACAGACTTTTCAAATACGACCACTCCTCTATTTACTACGGAAAAGATATGACTGTAAACGGCAACGTACTTTATAATCTTTCGCAAAGTCCTGCGGCAAATATTATTGGCGTTACTACACTTGCAATAACTAAAGACGGAAAGCTGGTTATAAACAAGCAGGACAATAACAACGACGTAAACAATGACTGCTATGTACCAAGCGGTTCCGGTTCAGCTGGCTTTGACGATTTAAAGAAATGCCGCAATCTTGAAAAGAAAACCAAGACGCAAACGTATGCAGACAAATTGAATAGTTTATGCGTAAGCTATAAATCACTGAAACTAAGAAAGAACAGAAATGAATATAAGAAAGCTATTAAATCCATGATAAAAGACCTGAAATTTAATAGGTCTATAAATGAAAGCAAGTTCAAATATAAATTGAAAAACGTAAAAGACACTTACGAAAACGGAATCAAAACGCAAAAGGAATATAAGCAACTTAAAATATATTGTAAAACACTGCGCGATTACACGTGCAGTTTCAGAAATTTTATCACATACGGAATGATTCGCGAATTCGTGGAAGAAAGCCACGTTTGCGAAACGGCTAAGCACAAAATCGCTCCTTCCGTCATGAAAAACTTTATGGACAGAACGGAAATATGCGGTTTTATCCGCATTTTGGACAGAGGCGGAAAACCGGATTTTTTCGGCATAACGTACCTTAATTATACCGAAAAAGAGCTAAAAGAAAAATTTTTGAGCATCGGGCTTAAAATCGCAAAAAAAGAGCTTGATAAGCATAGTGCAATTACCGATTACAGCGAAGTATGCAGTCAGGTTTATATACCGCAAGAAAAGCTTTTAACTTGCAAAAATTTTGAGGAAATATTTCCTGTTTCGATAGACGAGAAGACAGGACAAGAAAAGGAAATTAAAATTTCATTGCAGTTACACTACCTTTTAACAATTTTGAAAAAAAGATTGGAAGAAAAAAATTTAACAACGCATACAGTTATTAATGAGGACGACTGAACAACAAGACTAGGCTTATGAAAATTTATTGTAAGACACGAAAATCACATCGCTGGAACGAAGACAGATTTATTAACGGACGCACTTTCAGCATTGTATTGGACGGTGCAACGCCTTTAAAAAAAAGCGGGCAGTTCAACGAGGCGCGCTGGTTTGTAGATTACCTAAAAAAGAATATAAACAGATATGACGGGGATGTAAAAAGCCGTCTTCGGGCGTTGAGTATAGACGCTTATAACAATTTTCCCGCCGAAATCAAAGATGGCGACTATCTTCCGTCTGCAGGCGCGTGTTGGGCGGAATGGAACAATGAAACAATAAATATCGGTATTCTGGGCGACTGCGAAGTTACAGCTGTAACCAACGAGAACGAAATTTTGCGATTTTACGACGACAGACTTAGAGCGCTTGATAGTTTGGCAATAAATGAAATGGTTACCGTTGCACGCGAAAACGGAACTACAGTTTTAGAAGCGCGGAAATTTATAAACGACTTACTTATAAAACACCGCAAACTAATAAATAAGCCGAACGGATACTCGGCACTCACCCTATCTCCTAACGCAAAAATTTTCGAGAGCTCATTTTCATTAAAAAAGGACAGCATAAAGACACTGTACCTTTACTCTGACGGCTTTTCACAAGCGTTTGAAAACTTGGGAATATACAAGACGCATGCCGAAATGTTTAAGCATATTGAAAACATCGATGAAGAAATTTCTAAAATTGTTACAGCTTCTTTCAACGACCCCGATTGTGATAAACATCCCCGCTTTAAAATTATAGATGATATCACTGCCGTAAAGATTGATTTTTAATCATTAAACCGCCAGAGGCAAACCGCCTAAGGCGGTTTTACGTTGACAAATCGTAAGCGTTTTGATAACATTTTCTTTGCACGGAAGATTGTAAAACTATGGTTCTTTCTTTAATTATCTGCGGTATAACCTGCGTCGCAATGATACTCAGCATACTGCTCTTTCCGAAAATAAAAATCGGTAAAATTTCAATAGATACGTACTGGATTATAACGCTGGTCGGCGCAGCGATTCTGCTTGCCTGCGGTAAGGCGGATATAGTTACGGTGGGCAAAGCCCTAATTTCCGACACGGCTATAAACCCCGTAAAAATTTTAGTTCTGTTCATATCTATGACCGTGCTTTCAATCTTCCTTGACGAACTGGGCTTTTTCCGCTTCCTTGCGGGCGTCGCCTTAAAGAAAGCAAAAACGGGACAGACCAAGCTGTTTTTATACCTTTACATAACCGTTTCGATACTGACCGTATTTACCTCTAACGACGTAATAATTCTGTCGTTCACGCCGTTCATCTGCTACTTTGCAAAGAACGCGAAAATAAATCCCACCCCCTATCTCGCCGCGGAATTCGTTGCCGCCAACACGTGGAGTATGGCGCTGATTATCGGCAATCCCACCAATATTTACCTTGCAACCGCCTGCGGAATGGACTTTTTAAGCTACCTTAAAATAAGTATAGTTCCCACCGTTCTGTCGGGCATAGTCGCCTTCCTTGCGCTGTATCTTTTATTCCGCAAAAAGCTTGCCGCGCCCATAGAAGGCGAGGCGGAAACGGTGGTAATCGAGGACAAGCTTTCGCTTTGGGTGGGAATCGTGCATCTTGCGGTCTGCACGATTCTGCTGGCAATCGGCTCGTACGTAGGCATAGAAATGTGGCTGGTATCAATCTGCGCGGTGGGCAGCCTGTTTATAATTTCGGGCATAATCGCTATCGTAAGAAAGCAAAAGCCCGCCGCACTGCTGGGCTGTTTAAAGCGCGCGCCCTATCAGCTAATCCCCTTCGTGCTCTCGATGTTCGTGCTTATCGTAGTATTGAACGAGCAGGGCGTAACCGCCGCTATCGGTCGGCTGTTCGGCGACAGTCTGCCGATTATCAAATACGGAGCGACTTCGTTTATCGCTTCTAATCTTATAAACAACATTCCTATGAGCGTGCTGTTTTCGTCCATAATCGAATCGACGGGCGGCGCGGCGGGCACTGCGGCTGTGTTTGCGACCATAATCGGTTCGAACATAGGCGCGTTGTTTACACCTATCGGCGCGCTTGCCGGCATTATGTGGAGCAATATTTTAAACAAACACGGCGTGAAATTCAGCTATCTGGATTTCCTGAAAATCGGCGTTACGGTTGCAATACCCACGCTTATAACCGCGCTCGGCTCGCTGTGGCTGATGTTGTTGGTTATTTAAAAAAGCGGCTTCTTGCGAAGCCGCTTTTTTTTATTCAATCTTTTCTAATATTGCCGTTATGGTCATATCAGATTGGACGTTTTCATCTCTGCGCTCATTATCCGTTAAACCGTCAGACCATTGAACAAATCTATATCCTTCGTACGGAACAACTTTTGCCCATCCGTAACCGCCGACAACTACTTCAGGTCGGGTACTAATCAAATATGCGTCGCCACCCGTAATTTCATATTTAACAACAACGATATTACGTGCCCAGAAATTATAAGATATTCCTACCTTTTCTCCTTCCATTATTACACTTTTCATATAATAAAGCTTGTTTGAATATTTATCATCAAGTCTTTGTTTCCCGTGCAGTTCAGCCACAGCTTTATGATAGTCGTAACAATTCACTCTCTCGTCAATTGTATGGGAAAGCTCATGGATAATTGTACCTATCCAACTCTGCCAATCCTCGCGCATTAAATATTCTTTGTCAGTTTCAGTTTCACCTCTTCCCACAACCCAATTATTTGGATCTACACCTTCTACAACTTCTTCTAACGTCAATTTATGCAATTTAAACGCATCATTTATCGAATCAAAATTAACCTGACCATATCTTGATTCTGCCTTACCTGCCCCATCGTCAAATTCTGAATTAATATTATTCAGACTAAACGCTGTTAAAGCACTGTCATATCCGTTCAAGATGTCTATGACTTCAGGTATGTTATCAGGAAAAATTATAGGACTTCTTTCCGGTCCCATAGAGCTATATTTGAAATATTCCGTGCGGATTGCCTGAGTGGTAAAATATTCATCAACCTCAAACTCTACCAATCCGTCCATTATATCGTCCAAATATGATTTTACGGCTTGAGTAGTAAGTTTATAAAATTTCCTCTCGACATCCGACATTACGTAGTCAACTCTCGTTGTTCTATTTTCCGCAATTATTCTTGTTTTTACATTAGCATGTACTTCGGTTACGTAAACCAAAAGTATTTTGTAGGTAAATGTTTCGTTTGCAGTCCAACTTGGAATAAGCCTAGACGGCTTTATATCGAAAATCTCATTGCCCTTTATTATTTCACCAGTAGCATCGGCTATCAAGTCGTACTTGTCTTGTCCCCACACGTACCAACCGTTGAAAGTATAATGCTCTTTTTGTACAACAGGCAATTTTACTTCCGAAATTTTTCCGTAATCTACCTTAACCGTCTGCTCTATTATGTCGCTGTCTGCCGTTCTGAAATCCAAAGTAAAAGTTTTGCTCAACTTTTCAAACTGCGCCGTAACAGAGACGTTTTCATATACGTATTCTTCTTTTCTCGTCGAAGTCAATACATCATCAGACCAACCAACAAATCTGTATCCTTCGTTTGGCTTCGCTTCAACGGTTTCCGAAGCAGCGCCATGTCTTATTGTTTGAAGCTCTTTGCCTACTATTTCACCGCCGTCTGAAGCGAGATACTCCACCGTATATTCTATCGGTTGAAAGATCGCCGTAACGTTAACGTTCTCGTGTACATTTTTGTCCTTTCTAAATGCACTATCATAACCATCAGACCATCCCGCAAATATGTAAAAGAAATCGTGCTGAGCCGTTACGCCTTCCGCATCGTCTCCCAGAAGTACGGATTGTTGAGTTTTTCCTATAATTCTCCCGCCTTCCGTTGCGCCATAAACAACGTCGTAATATTGCGCCTCAGGGATCTGAGGTTCGGGCGTGTCTTTAGTGCAGCCGCAAATTATTGCCGTTGCTATTATGGTACAGATGAAAAGTAAAAAAACAATATATTTTTTCATAGTTTAATTATATCACACAGTAGCATATTTGTAAATATACTGACTGCACCCGCTTGCTTTATTTATTTCGTTATGATATAATCGAAACAACGATAAACGGTGATTTACAAAGGAGTGCATTATGAAAAAATTTGTAAGTGCAATTATTGCTGTGGCAACGCTGGTATTGTGTTTTACGTTATCCGCCTGCGCAACTAAATACGTAAGCCATTACAGTGCTACGACGATGAAAACGACGAACACCTCGGATAAAGCGTCGATTTCATTTAGTAGCTTTAGCGGAACGTACGTAATGCAGTTGAAAAATAACGGCGCAGACGAGGTGTCTATATCCTATGAAGCGACGTTGGGCGAAGGTAATATAAAAGTTTACTACGATTATAATGATGAAAAGCTGGACTTATTCGATATTGCAACCAACGGTTCCGTTGATAGTAAAACCGAAGCTTTTACCGGCAATAAAACAGTTTACGTAATAATCGAATCGGACGGCAAATGCAAAGACGGCAGTTTTTCGTTTACTCTGAAAAAATAAGTGAAATAAATAATTATTAAAAAACAAAGCCCGCTATACTTCGTTTAAGAAGATAGCGGGCTATTTATTTACTTTAAAAACTTTTTAATGAGGTAATCGTTGGTCTTGGTGTAGGGCTGGTAGCGCATGGGCAGGTCGATAAACGTTGACTTGTTTACTATGCTTTTAAAGTGGCTGAACGTTTCGAAACCGACTTTGCCGTGATAGCCGCCCAGTCCGCTTGCCCCGAAGCCGCCGAAGGGCATATACGGCGTTGCAAGGTGAATTACCACGTCGTTTACGCACCCGCCTCCAAAACCAATCTGAGAGGTGAATTTCTTTATTCTCTTTTTGTCCGACGAGAAAATATAGAACGCAAGCGGCGCGTCGTTCTGCGTGATATACCTGACCGCTTCCCCCTCTTCGCGATAGGTTAGCACGGGAAGAACGGGACCGAAAATTTCCTCCTGCATAACCGCGTCATCGTGCGTTACGCCGTCGAGAACGGTCGGCTCTATTTTAAGATTTTCCGCGTCAACCTTTCCGCCGTGAACGACCTTGTCTTTATCAATGAGCGCGCACACGCGGTTGAAATGCTTTTCGTTTATAATTTTGCCGTACGCGGGATTGTCAAGCGGGCTTTCGCCGAACTGCGCAATAATCTGCTTTTTGATTTCGGCTATCAGTTGGTCGTGCACGCTCTCCGCGCAATAGATATAGTCGGGCGCGACGCAGGTCTGACCGAGGTTTAAAAACTTGCCCCAGACGATGCGCTTTGCCGCAAGCTTGATATTCGCCGTTTGGTCGACTATGCAGGGGCTTTTGCCGCCAAGCTCCAAGGTGACGGGCGTGAGATTTTTCGCCGCGCTTTCGTACACGAGCGTGCCCACCCTTTTGCTGCCGGTAAAGAAAACGTAATCGAATTTTTCCTGCATAAGCGCGGTATTGACCTGCGAGCCGCCGAACAGCACCGTCACGTATTCGGGCGGGAATACGCTGTCGATAACCTCCTTAATCGCCCTGTTGACGTTGGGCGAATACGCGCTGAGCTTTAACACCACCGTGTTGCCCGCCGCTATCGCGTCGATTAGCGGGTCGATTGAAAGCAGGAACGGATAGTTCCACGGGTTCATAACGAGCACCGTGCCGTAGGGCGACGACAGGCGGTAGCTTTTGGAAGGCATTTGCGCGAGCGGCGTGGGCGCCTTTTTTGCCCTTGCAAATCTTCTGAGGTGCTTAATCATATACGAAAGCTCGCTCATTGCCAGCCCCGTTTCACACATATAACTTTCGGTTGCGCTCTTGCCGAGGTCGGCTTTAAGCCCCGCGTGCAGGGCGGGCAGATTGGCTTTGATTGCCGCATATAACGCCTTCAACCTGCGCATGCGGTGCTTGATATCCAGCGTTGCGCCGCTTGCGAAATATGCGCGCTGGTTGTTTATTATGGTGGGAATATCCTGCTCGTCTGCGTTTTCGCCGCGTAGCTTTTCGTACAGCTCCATAAGCTTGTTTTTGTCCCACAGCACGGGCACGGGATATAGGGGATTTGCTTCCTTGCAGGCGTAGGTCGCAAGCTCGTAAATATCGCCGCGGCGGATTTGCGCAAAGGTCTTGCCTATGCCGAAGCCGCTGTTCAGCTCCTCGATTTTGCTTATGACCGCCTCCGCTCCATGTGCGTAGTTTGCGGTCTTTTCAACCAGTCCGCAATAGACGGCAATCTTCCACAGCTTTTTGTGGACCGCCTTTCCGTACTCGCGCAAAACGACGGGAAGAATTACGGCGTTTGCCAGCCCGTGGGGAACGTTGTACTTGCCGCCCAGCGAATGGGCGAGCGCGTGAACGTAGCCGACGTACGCCTTGGAAAAGGCTCTGCCCGCCTTGTGGGAGGCAATAAGCATTTGCTTTGCCGCCGCCCTGTCGCCGTCGTAAGAAGCCTGCAGATTTTCGAAAACCAGCTTAACCGCCTCAAGCGCGTCGGTGCGCGTGGACTTGTTTCCGCCCCTGCCTATGTACGCCTCCACCGCGTGGGTGAGTGCGTCCATACCCGTGGTGGATATTACGTGCTTGGGCAGGGTTGCCGTTACCGCCTCGTCAAGCACGGCGTATGCGGGAATGAGCGGGAAGTCGTTGATTGCGTACTTATGGCGGGTTACCGAATCGACTATGACAGCCGCAAGCGTGGTTTCGCTGCCCGTGCCCGCCGTGGTGGGAATGGCTATAAGCAGCGGAATTTTTTTGCCGACTTTGAGTATGCCTTTGAGTTTGCCGAGAGTCTTATTGGGGCGTGCGATAAGCGCGCCCACGCCCTTTGCGCAGTCTATGGGCGAGCCGCCGCCGAACGCGATAAGGCAGTCGCAACCGTTTTCCTTATACAGCTTTAACGCCTCGTCGACGTTGGCGGTCGTGGGGTTTGCCACCACGCCGTCGTACACCGTACAGTTAAGGTCTGCCGCCGCAAGTGCCTCTTCCAGCGCGCGGGTAAGCCCCAGTCCGCGGATGGTTTTATCCGTCACGACGAGCGGGCGCGTTTTGGCGTTTTGCTTTAATACCTGCGGGATATCCCCCACTCTTTCGATAATTTTGGGGTCCTTATAGGGCAGAAGGGGCAGCGCGATTTTAAGCACCGTCTGGAATATTCTGCAATACGCCGCCGTAAAAACGTTCATACCGCGCTCAGCAAACAACACGAGCGAGAACGCAAGCATAAACTGTGCGGGGTAGTAGGTTGCAAGGCAGAGTATGCGCGGCACCTTGTGCAGCGTGCCGAACATATTTATAAGCAGCATAAAGTCCGATATAAAGAAAAGTATGCTGCCTGCGGCTATAAGCACGCTGAGCGCGGTACGCTTTCTGAGATTGGCAAGCGCCTTGCCGACCATGAGCGAAAGTATAAGCGCGTAGCCTATGCACACCGCCTCCATCATTATTCCTCCGAAATCGAATATGGGCGCGAGCGTGATAATGAGCACCGAGGGTACGAACACGCAGAGCGCGGCTATAAGGTCGGCGGGGTGAAAACCGTACAGCGTGAAATACGCCGCGACGTAAAAGACGTGCGCAACGGCGAACAGCGCCGCGCCGGTTATGAAGCACAAATCGCCCGGATAATAGATGACGACGTCCCCCACCATTGCAAACGCACAGCCGATAAGCATAAGCAAGGGAAACAGCTTTTTTGCGCCCAGCCTGACCGCATACGCGAAATTGATTATTGCAACCAGCAAAAAGCAGGCGCTTGCCGTGCTTTTGAGCACTACCGTCGGCTGAAGTATCATAACTACGTCAAGCGCAATGATTGCCGCAAAGAGCGCAAGGTTCAAAAGGTAAACGATTTTTTTCATATATTCACCAACTTGTTGATTTGTCAACATTTTAGATTATAAACGAC
>JAIDIR010000276.1 GCA_029052615.1 Clostridia bacterium
GTCTGCCGATAGTGCTATCCCTTTCCGCCTGTACGAAAAAGCTTGATTATTTCGAGTACGTTTCGGAATACCGCAAGAGCGTTTATTATTACGAGGACGACGTTATAACCATTAAAATTTATTCGGTCGATAAGGAAACGAATAACGCCATGGACGGCTATAAGGGCAACGTGAGCAACGTTACCGAGGTGTATTTCGAGAGCGAAAAGAGCGTGAACGAGGCTGAAATAGAGCTTTTGGGACAGGGCGGCGAGATGAGCTATCTTGCAGTGACGCGCAACTTTTATTTAAGCTTTTCGGGCGCGGAGCCGAGCGGCGCAAGCATTCCCGTAACCTTGAAAATTGACGGTGAAGAAAAGAAATACGACGTGACGAACGTTGCCGAGGAGGGCACGATTGACGGTAAAACCGCATTGAAATGCGTCGTTGAATACGATAAGACGAGCTTTGATAACCTGACCGAGGGCAGGAATTTTTCGGGTGAGATTTCCGTCCGCCTTTTGTACGACGAAGGGTGCTTTTATTACGTGGGCGTGTGCAACCGCGAAAAGCAGGTCCACGCCTATCTGGTGGACGGCGTGGACGGCAGAATTATTGCAGAGCGCGAAAGCGAAGCGGAATAACCGCATAACGCCCGTTTATGCAATTTCATATGCATTTTGGAATTGTTGATAACTAATAGGCTATATTTGACCTTTTGGCACTGTGAAAGCGCGGAAAAGGTCGAATTTGTGTCAAATTGTTGATAACTTTTACCAACTTATGCTGTTTAGTAATTTCAACAGCATAGCTTGTTGATAACTTTTTGTGCATAAAATAGGGATTTTTAACACGCCAGAAAGTCGCAGATTATAGTATTCTGCACGTATAAATACTCGTCCTTGACGCGCAGTCTGCCGTTTTCCTCGGTCAGATATTGCGCGTTCTTTTTTAATGCGGCGGCGTAAATTTCCTTGAAATCGCACTTAAAATGGGCGTTGAATTTGGATATATCAAGCCCCTCCGCCGTGCGCAGAGCAAGCATAACCGTTTCGTCCATTGCCCCCTTTCGGTCTATTTCCTCGCTGGCGACTACGGGAAAACGGTTGGTCATTATGCACTTGAAATATTCGTCCAAGTCAAAGGTGTTGGTAAAGCGCACGTTCTTTATGCAGGAGGAAGCCGAAACGCCGATTCCGATATATTCGCCGCGCCGCCAGTAGTTTAAGTTGTGCCTGCTCTCCTTTCCCTTCTTGCAGAAGTTGGAAACTTCGTATCTTTCAAAGCCCAGCTCTTTAAGCTTTTTCACGCCGAAGGCGTACATTTCGGCAACCTCGTCGCCGTCGGGTAGTTCGCCGTTGAGATAGTCGGTGTAAATGGGCGTACCGTCCTCGGGCGTGAGCGCATACATAGAAATATGGCTTGCGCCGCTGTTTGCGGCTGTTTCTATGGTTTTTTCTATGTCCGCAAGCGTCTGCCCCTTTAAGCCTATCATGACGTCCACGCTGAAATTTTCGCCCTTCAAAAGCTTTGCGCACGCAAGAAATTCGTTCAAACTGTGGCACCTGCCCACTTCCGCAAGCTGGGCGTCCACCGCACTCTGCAAGCCTACCGAAAAGCGGTTTATTCCGCACTTTTTATACAGCGCAATCTTGCCCGCGCTCACCGTGCCGGGGTTCATTTCAATGGTTATTTCGGCGCCGTCTTTAAGAGTGAAATATTTTTTTGCCGCCGCGACGAGCATTGCGATATACTTTTCGTCCACCACCGACGGGGTGCCGCCGCCTATATACAGCGTATCGAAAACGTAATCCTTAAGCTCTTCGCCGCGCATAGCCATTTCGTGGTAGACGCACGCCATATAGCTTTCCGCAAAGCCGATTTTGTCGGGGAAAGACGTAAAGTCGCAATAGCGGCACTTTGATTTGCAAAATGGAATATGTACGTAAATACCACTCATATCGACCACCCGTAAATTTTTAAATCGACCTTAAAGTCGTCGGTAACGGCAACGCCGTCGTTTTCCAGAAGCTGCTTTTGTATATCTCTGCCGCCGAACGCAAAACCGTCGGTTAAAGAGCCGTCCCTGAAAAGCACTCTGTGACAGGGAATTTCGCCGAACGCTGGGTTGGAATGAAGCGCCCAGCCCACCTGTCTTGAACAGCGCGGCGCACCCATTGCGCGCGCAACCGCGCCGTAGGTCGTCACCTTGCCCTTGGGTATTTGCTTTACGACCTCGTACACGCGCTGATTGAAATTCATATATCCACCTCTTTCTCCCCGTCACCGCGGTTAAGAAGCAAGCAAGACAAGGCAAACGAGCACCGACCGCAAGGAGTGTACAATGAAGTACACGACTAAGGCGGCGCGGAGTTTAACGCAGTATTGCGCCGCTTATCAGCCGCGAAGCTTACTCATCGTTGGTTTTAAGTATCTGCATAAACACTTCGGAAGGCACTTCGACACTTCCTATGGTGCGCATACGCTTTTTACCCTCTTTCTGCTTTTCCAAAAGCTTTTTCTTGCGCGTTATGTCGCCGCCGTAGCACTTGGCAAGAACGTCCTTGCGCATTGCCTTGACCGTTTCGCGCGCGATAATTTTGCCGCCGACCGCCGCCTGAACGGGTATTTCGAAGAGCTGGCGGGGAATTGCTTCCTTTAAATTTTCGCACAGCGTTCTGCCGCGCGGATATGCCGAATCCTCGTGCACGATTATGGAAAGCGCGTCGCAAACGTCGCCGTTTAACAGAATATCCAGCTTGACCAGCTTGCTCTTTTCGTAGCCCAGAAGCTCGTAATCGAAGCTTGCGTAGCCGCGCGTGCGCGACTTTATTTTATCGAAAAAGTCGAAAATTATTTCGTTGAGCGGCAGGCGGTATTCAAGCTTGACGCGGTTTGCGTCAAGGTAGGTCATCTGCTCGAAAATACCCCTCTTGTCGCGGCACAGATCCATTATCTGCCCCAGATAGTCGGGCGGCGAATAGATGTCCGCGTGGACTATGGGTTCTTCCATACTCTCGATTTCGGAAACGGGCGGCAGGTGCGAAGGGTTGTCGACGAAGATAACCTCGCCGTCCGTCTTGTTGACCTTGTAGCTTACCGAAGGCGCGGTGGTTATAATGTCGAGATTAAACTCGCGCTCCAACCGCTCCTGCATAATTTCCATATGCAGAAGTCCCAAAAAGCCGCAGCGGAAACCGAAGCCGAGCGCCTGCGACGTATCCGGCTCGAACACGAGCGAAGCGTCGTTTAACTGCAGCTTCATAAGCGCGTCCTTAAGGTCGCCGAACTTGGAACCGTCCAACGGATAAATTCCGCAGAACACAACCGACTGCACTTTTTTATAGCCGGGGAGCGGTTCGTCCGCGCGGTTATCGGCGTTGATTACCGTATCGCCCACCGCCACGTCCTGAATGGACTTTATGGAAGCCGCGATATAGCCGACCTCGCCAGCGTAAAGCCCGTCCTTGGGCAGCATATGCGGCGCGAAAACGCCGACTTCCGTAACCTCGTAAACCTTGTCCGAACGGAAGGTCGTAATTCTGTCGCCGACCTCCACCTTGCCGTCCTTTAAGCGGACGAATAAAATTACGCCCTTATAGTTGTCGTAATAGCTGTCGAAAATGAGAGCCTTTAAGGGGGCGTCCTCGTCGCCCTGCGGAGCGGGGAAATACTTAACGGCGTCCTCCAAAACTTCCTTTATGTTGGTGCCGTCCTTGGCTGAAACGAGCGGCGCGTACGAAGCGTCCAGCCCTATAACG
>JAIDIR010000277.1 GCA_029052615.1 Clostridia bacterium
AAATAATGTAAGCTGAAAAATCACAGGATAATTTAAGGAAACCCCTAATGGCAAAGAAAGAGGAAAAGAAAGAAACGGAAGAGCTGAAAGAGCAGGAAACCCCGACCGAACAGACCGAACAGGTTCAGGAGGCGGACGGTGAACTTTTGAAGGCGATTGCCGCGGCGGAGGACTACAAGCGTAAGTGGTACGCCGTTTCCGCCGAGTACGATAACTACCGCAAGCGCACGCAGATGCAGGCTTCGCAGGCTTATCAGGACGGCAAGGCGGAGGCAATTTTAAAGCTGTTGCCCGTCGCCGATACGTTCGGTTACGCATACGACGGCGCAACGGACGAAAAGACCAAGGCGGGTATAGACAAGATTGTAAAGAACTTCGTCAACATTTTACAGTCGCTGGGCGTCGAGGAAATTCCCTTGAAAGTGGGGGACAAGTTTGACGAAAGCGTAGCTGAAGCGGTTTTAAATATGCCTGCTGAGGACGGAGAGGAAGCAAACGTCGTTAAGGCGGTTTTGAAAAAGGGATACAGACGGGAAGGCAAGGTTATCCGCTTTGCGCAGGTAACCGTGACAGTATAAATATTAAAAAGAAATTTGCGAGAAAGGAGATATTAAAATGGGAAAGGTAATAGGTATTGACTTGGGAACTACCAACTCGTGCGTGGCGGTTATGGAAGGCGGCGAGCCCGTCGTTATTGCTAACAGTGAAGGCAGCAGAACCACGCCCTCGGTCGTATCATTCAAGGCGGACGGTACGCGTATAGTCGGACAGGCGGCAAAAAGACTTGCCGTAGCTCAGCCCGACAAGACGGTTATTTCCATCAAAAGACATATGGGCGAGGCTTACAAGGTAAACATCGAAAAGGGATATTCCCCTCAGGAAATTTCCGCTATGGTGCTTGCAAAGCTTAAAGCCGACGCGGAAAGCTATATCGGCAGTAAGGTAACCGACGCGGTTATCACCTGCCCCGCATACTTCAACGACAGCCAGCGCCAGGCAACCAAGGACGCGGGCAAGATTGCGGGACTCAACGTTCTGCGTATTATAAACGAGCCTACGGCGGCGGCGCTTGCATACGGACTGGATAAGCAGGAAGGCACGCAGAAGGTTATGATTTACGACCTCGGCGGCGGCACGTTCGACGTTTCCATTCTGGAAATAGGCGACGGCGTTTTCGAAGTTCTTGCAACCAACGGCGACACGCACCTCGGCGGCGACGACTTCGATAACAAGATTATCGACTTCCTCGTAGAGACCTTCAAAAAGGATACGGGCGTAGACCTTTCCAAGGACAAGATGGCTATGCAGAGGCTTAAGGAGGCTGCCGAGAAGGCGAAAATCGAGCTTTCGGGTATGAGCAGCACCAACATCAACCTGCCCTTCATTACGGTGGTTGACGGCGCTCCCCAGCACCTCGATATCGACCTTTCCAAGCAGAAGTTCGACAGCCTGACCGCAGACCTCGTAGAGAGGACGGTAGAGCCTATGAAGAAGGCTATGCAGGACGCGGGTCTTACCTATTCGGATATCAGCAAGGTTATTATGGTCGGCGGTTCGACGCGTATTCCCGCCGTATACGACAAGGTTCAGAAGGTCAGCGGCAAGGAGCCTTTCAAGGGCATCAACCCCGACGAATGCGTTGCAATCGGCGCGGCTATTCAGGGCGGCGTATTGAGCGGCGAGGTTAAGGACGTTCTTCTTCTGGACGTTATGCCTCTGACCCTCGGTATTGAAACTTTGGGCGGCGTATCCACGCCCCTCATCGAAAGAAATACGACTATCCCCGTAAAGAAGAGCCAGGTGTTCTCCACGGCGGCGGATAACCAGCCCGGCGTTGAAATCAACGTTTTGCAGGGCGAAAGAAAGTTTGCGCGCGACAACAAGTCGCTCGGCAAGTTTATGCTTAACGACATTCCTCCCGCACCCCGCGGCGTACCTCAGATTGAGGTTACCTTCGACGTGGACGCGAACGGTATAGTAAACGTAACCGCAAAGGATCTGGGCACGGGCAAGAGCCAGAATATCACCATTACGGCTTCCACCAACCTTTCCGAAGAGGAAATCGACAAGGCGGTTAAGGACGCGGAAAGATACGCCGAGGAAGACAAGAAGCGCAAGGAAGAGATTGACAACAAGAATAATCTGGAAGGTATGATCGACAGCCTGGAAAAGACGGTTAAGGAAGCGGGCGACAAGCTTTCCGAGGACGACAAGAAGGCTATCGAGGACGCTTGCGCAAGCGCTAAGACAGAGCTTGCAAGCGGTGACAACGACAGAATTAAAGCCGCTTACGACAAGCTGCAGCAGGACGTTCAGCCCGTAATCGCCAAGATGTATCAGCAGGCGCAGGGTCAGAACCCCGGCGCGGGCAGCGACGATGACACGGACTTCAAGCAACACAATTAAGACGAAACTACGGTTTTAATCAGGGATTAAACGGCTTAACAGCGCACGCTATGGCGTGCGCTGTAAGCGGTTAAAAATACACGAAAATTACTACATATTACGGAGAATTCCGAAAATGGCTGAAAAGAAAAATTACTACGACGTGCTCGGCGTGTCCAGAAACGCAACGCCCGACCAGATTAAGTCGGCTTACCGCAAGCTTGCAAAGCAGTATCACCCCGATTTCCACCCCGGCGACGCGGCTTGTGCGGAAAAGTTCAAGGAGATAAACGAGGCTAACGAAACGCTTTCGGACGAGGGCAAGCGCAAGCAATACGACTTCGAGCTCGACCACCCCGGTATGGGTGGAATGGGCGGTATGGGCGGCGCCGGCGGAATGGGAGGCATGGGCGGCTTCGAGGACATTATATCCTCCATGTTCGGCGGCTTCGGCGGTTTCGGCGGCAGGCAGAGCGCACCCACCCGTTCGCGCGGCGCGGACATCGAGCAGACCATCCGTCTTTCCTTTCTGGACGCAATCAAGGGGTGCAGCAAGGACATAAGTTATACGCGCAACGAGCCGTGCAAATCGTGCTCGGGCACGGGCGCAAAGAACGGCACCGCGTTTACAAACTGCCTCAAGTGCGGCGGTTCGGGAAGAATAAAATATCAGCAGGATACCATTTTCGGGCGCACCATACAGGTGGGCGCCTGCCCCGAATGTAACGGCACGGGCAAGAAGATTACCGACCGTTGTCCCGACTGCAAGGGCGCGGGCTATACGCGCAAACAGACCTCGTTTACGGTCAAAATTCCCGCGGGTGTCGACAGCGATAGCTCGCTGAGAAAGCGCGGCTACGGTCAGGCTTCGACCAACGGCGGAGAGTGCGGCGATCTGTACGTCTATTTCCGCATAGAGCCGCACAAGCTTTTGGTGCGCAAGGATAAGGATTTGTTCGTCACCGTGCCCATAAGCTACCGCACGGCGGTTGCGGGCGGCAAAATTCTGGTGCCCTCTATCGACGATATGATAGAGCTTACTATTCCCGCAGGCACGGCAAGCGGCACAATCTTTCCACTGCGCGGCAAGGGCGTCAAGACGGTAAACGGCACGGGCAGCCTGTTCGTCACGGTGGAGATAGATATTCCGTCCAGACTCAGCCGCGAACAGCTTAAAAAGATTGACGAGTTCGAGGACACGGTAACCTTAAAATCGTGCTCGAATATGCACAAGTTTTCGGGCGAGGTCGCTTCCGTCTACGGCGTAAACGTCGAAAAGCAGTAAAATGATATTAAGCGCCCAGAGGCAGCAAAATGTCTTGGGGCGCTTCCGTTTATTCAAGCACCTGCTAAGC
>JAIDIR010000278.1 GCA_029052615.1 Clostridia bacterium
GGATAAAATAATTTGTTATAAAGAAACTATAACGGATATGGAAACAGGTTATAGGATAACTTTTTATATAACTGATTTAAAGACGAACATTGATATTTTAGTTAAATATAAAAAATGTGAAGACGTTACGACTATTAAAGATACAAAGATAAAATGGGACGACGGAATAAAGGAAGATTTAGCAACCTTCGATTACAATGGTTTCAGATATTATTTGGAAATACCCGAATGTGAATCCCCCGAAGTATTGCTTGGCTACGTCGAACAACTGCTCAATTAAATATCTCACAAAACTTAAAAAAAGGGCGCTTCCGCAAGGAAGCGCCCTTTTCCGTATTCTTTATCAAACTTACGGCTGCTTACCGATATAAGCCAAAATACCGCCGTCCACGTACAGAATATGACCGTTGACGAAGTTGGAAGCGTCCGAAGCAAGGAACACCGCGGGACCTGCAAGGTCTTCGGGGGTGCCCCAGCGCTCAGCGGGGGTCTTAGCGATAATAAAGCTATCGAAAGGATGACGCGAACCGTCGGGCTGTTTTTCACGCAGGGGCGCGGTCTGGGGGGTAGCGATGTATCCCGGTCCGATACCGTTGCACTGAATGTTGTACTTGCCGTATTCGGAGCAGATATTCTTGGTCAGCATCTTCAAGCCGCCCTTTGCCGCCGCGTATGCGGACACGGTCTCTCTGCCCAGCTCGCTCATCATGGAGCAGATGTTTATAATCTTGCCGTGACCCTTTTTAATCATCGAGGGGATAACCGCCTTGGAAACGATGAAGGGCGCGTTGAGGTCGATATCAACGACCTTTCTGAAATCAGCCGCGGTCATTTCGGTCATGGGTATGCGCTTGATAATGCCCGCGTTGTTTACGAGGATATCAATTACTCCCACTTCCTTTTCGATTTGCGCAACGAGCGCGGTGATAGCCGCTTCGTCGGTAACGTCGCAAACGTAGCCGTGAGCCTTAATGCCCTCCGCCGCGTAAGCCGCTATGCCCTTGTCGACAAGGTCCTGATTGATGTCGTTAAAGACGATGGTTGCGCCTGCATGTGCGTAAGCCTTTGCGATTGCAAAGCCGATACCGTAAGAAGCGCCCGTAACCCAGGCAATTTTGCCTTTCAGTGAGAAATTCTGTTCGAATGCCATATAAAGTTCTCCTACTAAATTTTTGATTGATTTAATTATACCACATTTT
>JAIDIR010000279.1 GCA_029052615.1 Clostridia bacterium
CTTTAAGATACTTCAATAACGTTTCTTTATCGCCGAGCTTGCCCGCATATTTGGTAAAATCCAGCTTTGAATTTAATTCGTCGGCTTCCTTTTCCCAAACCTCGTCGCTTGCAAAAATCTGCTCAACGTTCCAAGTGTGTTGTACGTCAATTTCTTTTCTTTCCATCATTCACTTCCTTTTAATTCTTATTTGAATGTATCGGAGCGGGAATCAATCCGCCGCGCGCAATAAATTTCTCACTTGATTTATCGTGTACCGGCATTATCGGCGCCCTTCCAAGAAGTCCGCCGAAGTTAACCTCTTCACCGACGTTTTTCCCCGGCACCGGAATAACCCTGACTGCCGTAGTCTTATTGTTTATCATACCGATAGCCGCTTCGTCGGCAATAATCGCGCTTATCGTCGAAGCCGACGTATCCCCGGGAATAGCTATCATATCAAGCCCCACGGAGCATACCGCCGTCATAGCTTCAAGCTTATCAAGGTTTATATCTCCGCGCTCGGCAGCCTCTATCATTCCTATATCCTCGGATACGGGAATAAACGCGCCCGAAAGTCCGCCTACCTGTGAACTTGCCATAACGCCACCCTTTTTAACCGCGTCGTTCAGCATTGCCAGACACGCCGTAGTGCCGTGCGTGCCCACGCTTTCCAGACCGATGCCTTCCAGAATCTGCGCAACGGAATCACCGCGCGCAGGCGTCGGCGCAAGCGACAAGTCGACTATACCGAAACGGGCGTTTAATCTCTTTGCCGCCTGTTTTGCAATAAGCTGACCCGCTCTCGTTATTTTAAACGCCGTACATTTTATCGTTTCCGCAAGCTCGGCAAGATCGGCGTCGGGCACCGCTTCGCTTGCGTGCTGAACTACGCCGGGACCGGAAACGCCCACGTTAATAACCGTATCGCTTTCACCCACACCGTGGAATGCACCCGCCATAAAAGGATTATCCTCAACGGCGTTGCAGAACACTACGAGCTTTGCACACCCGAAGCCGTCTCTATCCGCCGTAGCTGCGGCGGTGTCCTTTACAACTTGTCCCATCAGCTTAACTGCGTCCATATTTATGCCCGATTTCGACGAGCCGACGTTGACCGACGAGCAAAGCATATCAGTCGTAGACAGAACTTCGGGAATGGTGTTTAAAAATACTCTTTCGTAATCGGCAGTTCCCTTATGCACGAGCGCCGAATAACCGCCCAAGAAGTCTATACCAAGCGTTTTGGCAGCCTTGTCCAAAGCCCTGCCGACAAGTACGGACTTTTCGGGATATGCGGCGCAAATAAGGCTGACGGGCGTAACGGATACGCGTTTGTTGACGATAGGTATACCGTATTCCTTGGAAAGTTCTTCGGTAACTTTGACTATATTTTCGGCTTTTTTGCAAACCAAGTCGTAAACGGTCTGCGCCGTAGCTTCGCCCGTAGCCCTTATGCACGGCAGGAGCGAGATGCCCATAGTTACAGTTCTGATATCAAGGTGCTCGCGCTCCACCATTTCAATGGTTTCAAGTACGTCTTTATAATTGAACATAACTTACCTCAGATACTGTGCATGGCGTTGAATATATCTTCGTGCTGAAGATGAACGGACATACCAATTTTTTCACCCATTACTCTGCACTCTTCCGCCAACTCCGCAAGCTTCTGAGTGGAGTTGCTCATATCCACCAGCATAATCATGGCAAAATAATCTTCGAGAATGGTCTGGCTGATGTCAAGAATATTGACCTGTTTTTCCGCAAGAAAAGTGCTGACTTTGGAAATTATTCCGGTTTTATCCTTACCAACCACGGTAACTACTGCACGCATAAAAAACTCCGTAATTTATTTTTTGCCGCCGAACATTTCCGGCAGAGTAAAATCAAAGAAACAATTGAACGCCGTAATGGCACTCTTGAAGGACATCGACCAGTCGGCTACAACACCAGCCGTCCAGCTTACCGGCATACAGCCGTAGGTTTCCGAGCGGCTGTCCAAGCTCACGTCCCTGTTAT
>JAIDIR010000028.1 GCA_029052615.1 Clostridia bacterium
GCGCTTTTACCGGCGCGTACACGATAAATCCCGTAAACGGAAATAAAGTTCCCGTTTATATTTCCGACTACGTTTTCACCTCGTACGGCACGGGCGCGATTATGGCTGTACCCGCACACGACGAGCGCGATTACGAGTTTGCAAAAAAGTTTAATTTGCCCATAATTCCCGTACTTGCGGGCGGCGACGTCGAAAAACAGGCTTATACCGAGGACGGCGAGCATATAAACAGCGGTTTTCTTAACGGTCTGAACAAGCAGGATGCAATTAATGCAATGATTAGCTGGCTGGAAAAGAACGGCTGCGGTGAAAAGGCCGTCAACTATAAGCTTCGCGAGTGGATTTTTGCCCGTCAGCGTTACTGGGGCGAGCCTCTGCCCGTCATTCACCTTGAAAACGGCGAGGACGTTTTGCTGTCGGACAGCGAACTGCCTCTCACCCTTCCAGAAATGGACGATTATAAGGCGCACGGCGGCAACGCGCCTTTGGAAAACGCCAAAGACTGGGTCAACGTTACCGTAAACGGCGTTAAAGGCAAGCGCGAAACGACGACCATGCCCGGCTCCGCCGGCTCCAGCTGGTATTTTATGCGCTATTGCGACCCACACAATGAAAAAACTTTCGCCGACTACGACCTCATGAAATACTGGTTGCCCGTAGACTTTTACTGCGGCGGCAAGGAACACCTCGTCGGGCACCTTCTCTACTCGCGTTTCTGGACGAATTTTCTGTTTGACAAAGGTCTGGTGCCCTATAAGGAGCCATTCAAGAAACTCTTCCATCAGGGAATGATTTTGGGCGAAAACGGCGAAAAGATGTCAAAATCTTTGGGTAACGTAGTCAATCCCGACGACGTCGTCAGGGATTACGGCGCGGACGTTTTGAGAATGTACGAAATGTTTATGGGACCCGTCGCAGATACCAAGCCCTGGAACACCGCTAACATCGAAGGCGTAAAGAAATTTATTGACAGAATTTACAGACTGTACTGCGAAAGCGACGTTATCTCCCCTACACCTAATAACAATCTTGAAAAAATATATAACCAGACGGCTAAAAAGGTCGGCGAAGATTACATGGCAATGAAGATCAACACCGCAATTTCGCAGATGATGATTTTCGTAAACGCCGTTTATAAAGAAATAGGCGAAGGCAAAAACTTCCCGACGGAATACGCCGAAGGCTTAATTAAATTGTTAAACCCCGTTATACCCTTTATTACCGAGGAAATCTGGTCGACGGTTTTGGGACACGAGGGAACTATTGCATATGAAAGCTGGCCGACTTACGACGAAAGCAAATGCAATGAAAACAGCTTTGAATATGCGGTACAGGTCAACAGCCGCATAAAGACGAAAAAGTCATACCCTTCGGATATGAGCGCGAAAGAAATCGAGGAACAGATTAAGAACGACAGCGAAATTATTTCACTGCTCGAAGGCAAGAATATCAAAAAGATAATCGTGGTACCCAAAAGACTTATCAATATTATTGTATAATCAATTTCAAATAAAAAATTCGGAAGCCGTTGCATTCAGCAACGGCTCCCTCGCTTTTATATCTGGTGCACTCAACAGGAGTTGAACCTGCATGGAGTTACCCACAAGATCCTTAGTCTTGCGCGTCTGCCAATTCCGCCATGAGTGCATTAGCTTTTTCAAAAGCATTGTTATTCTATAATATTTATAAAACAAAGTCAAGCTAAATAGGCACCTTATTTAACTAAATTTATAAAAACTTTAACAATTGAACGCTTGTGTAATTTTTAGCAATAAATCAGCTATTACGCCACACAATTCGTTATAATTACCGTCATTATGTATGACATAGTAC
>JAIDIR010000280.1 GCA_029052615.1 Clostridia bacterium
CTTGCAGATGATGACGGAGGGGCGGGTCAAATCGCTCTTCGCGCGCTCGATAGCCGCTTTAAGAACTGCAAGATTGTTCGCGTTATTCACGCGTATAACCTGCCAGCCCTGCGCCATAAATCTGGTCGCCGCGTCCTCGTTGAAGGTCGTTTTCATGTTACCTTCTATGGTAACGTCGTTGTTGTCGTATAAAAGTATCAGCTTGCCCAGCTTCTGCGTACCGGCAAACGAGCAAGCCTCGTAGCCGATGCCTTCTTCAAGGCAACCGTCGCCCGTAAGCACGTAGGTGAAGTGGTCGACGACGGGGAAGCCGGGTCTGTTGAACAGCGCCGCAAGGTGCTCTTCGGCAACCGCAAAACCAACCGCGTTTGCCAAGCCTTGACCAAGGGGACCGGTGGAGGTCTCCACGCCTTCGGTCTTGCCGTATTCGGGGTGACCGGGGGTAATCGAACCGAGCTGACGGAAATTAACTATATCTTCCGTGGTCACGTTGTAACCGAAGAGGTGCAACAGCGAGTAGAGGAGCATAGAACCGTGCCCCGCCGACAGAATAAATCTGTCTCTGTTGTCCCACTTGGGGTTCTTGTAGCTGAACGAAAGGAAGTCCGCAAACAGTTCGTAACCGATGGGAGCGGCACCCAGACAAATTCCGGGGTGACCCGACTTTGCCTTTTCTATTGCTTCCGCCGAGAGTACTCTGATTGTGTCAACGCTTTTCTGCTGAACTGACATATTTTTTCTCCTTGTATATTATTTAATGTAATTATGGGCTTTACCGCCGCAAATTACTTGTTGTCCGAAATAAATTGCTTCAGGCTCGTCACGTCGAGGAAGGGGTACTTTTCAAGTACGTAATATAACTGCGTAGCCATAAGCTTGTTTCCGCCAGCCTTCCTGCTTGCAAAATTTATGGGCATTACGGGGTCGTGAACGCTCATTCTTATAAGTGCCCAGCCGTCACCGTGACCTTCGGGGAAGTTCATTCTAACGCCCTCGTAATTTCTTCTCAAAGGATCGATTTTCTTGTCAAGGTTTGCAAAGAACTTGATTTCCTGCAAAACTCTTTCGCCCTCGCGCCTGAAGTTTACCGAATTTTCGTTGAACTTAACGCGCACTTCGTTCTCTTCCACAGGGTGGTCCATAGTCGCGATAAGGTCGCTCAGCTTTTCGCGCTTAGCGGTCTGGTTGGCGTGTGCAACCAAAAGCTTGCATATGAGGTACGCGCCGTCGTCAAGGAAATAATTTTCAAGGAAAGCGGCGTGTCCGCTCGTCTCTATGGCCTGTCGATTATACAAATCTCCGAGCCCACGAGACGCTCATGCATCTGGTGTG
>JAIDIR010000281.1 GCA_029052615.1 Clostridia bacterium
GTACGATAACGACGGAAACTGTCTTTTAGCTGTATTAAATTTTTCGGGTATCGACCAGCTTAATTACCGTTTCGGACAGCATCAGGGCAGATATAAAAAGGTTTTTTCTTCCGACGCAACGCGCTACGGCGGAGGAGGGAAATTCGGCAAAAGGATTTTTGCGACAAAAAAGCGTAAAAGTCACGGCAAAGAGTATTCGCTTACGATGGATATTCCTAAGCTGTGTTGTTTATATTTTATCAAAGAAAAATAAAAATCTGGGGGATTTTATCAATGTTAAGAAAAAAAGAATGTGTCGCAATGTTGCTTGCGGGCGGACAGGGTAGCAGACTGTACGCGCTGACCAGCAACATCGCAAAACCTGCGGTTTCGTTCGGCGCGAAGTACAGAATTATCGACTTTCCTCTGTCCAACTGTATTAACTCGGGCATAGATACGGTCGGCGTACTTACCCAGTATCAGCCCTTGGTGCTCAACGAATACGTGGGCAACGGACAACCTTGGGACCTGGACAGAACGTTCGGCGGCGTGCATATTCTGTCACCCTACGAGGCTAAGACTGACACCTCGTGGTACAAGGGCACGGCAAACGCGATTTACCAGAATATCCGCTTTATGAAGATGTACGATCCAGAATACGTTCTCATACTTTCGGGCGACCACATCTATAAGATGGATTACGATAAGATGCTTGCCGCACACAAGGAAGCGGGCGCGGACTGCACCATAGCCTGCATGAAGGTGCCTATGAAGGAGGCTTCGAGATTCGGTATACTCAACACCAATCCCGACGGCACGATTTACGAATTCGAGGAAAAACCCAAGCAGCCCAAGAGCGATCTGGCTTCCATGGGTATATACATATTCACGGCGTCCAAGCTCTTCAAATATCTCGAGCTTGACGAGCAGGACCCCAATTCCGAAAAGGATTTCGGTAAAAACGTATTGCCTGCAATGCTCAACGCGGGCGAGAAAATGTATTCTTACCGTTTTGAAGGCTACTGGAAGGACGTCGGTACGATAACCTCTCT
>JAIDIR010000282.1 GCA_029052615.1 Clostridia bacterium
AACTCATCGCCATAGAAGAAGGCTTCGAAAAGAAACTGAAGAAATATTTATAATATAAAGAAAAGGCGCCCGCGCACATCTGCGCGGGCGCAACTATTTTTATTTAACTTATTTAACCAAATCAACAGCCGCCTTGGTTGCCGCCTTAATTTCTTCGGGAGTGCCCTTCATCATCCAGCTGCCGCCGCATGCGATAATCTTGTCGTATGCAAGGTACTCAAGGATGTTGTCCGCGGAAATGCCGCCCGTGGGCATAATGTGCAGGTAGGGGAACGCCGCGCAGATAGCCTTAATGGTCTTCAAGCCGCCGTAGTTGGAAGCGGGGAAGAATTTAAGCGTGGTCAAGCCCTTAGCGATTGCCGCCATAGCCTCGGTGGGGGTAACGATACCGGGGAGGTAAAGCATACCGTGCTCGGCGCAGCAGTCCGCAACTTCCGCCGAGAAGCCGGGGGAAACTATAAACTTGGAGCCCGCCGCAATAGCCTTTTCGCACTGCTCGCGGTTGATAACCGTGCCTGCGCCCACAAACATATCGGGGAAGTGCTTAACGGTAAGCTTAATTGCTTCCTCCGCGCACGCCGTACGGAAGGTTATTTCCGCGCAGGGCAGACCGCCTTCAACAAGTGCCTGCATTTTGGGCAGGGTCTCTTCAAGCGAGTTCAGCACCACAACGGGTACGATTTTCATTTTCTTGATTTGTTCTAATTTCTGTTCGTTGGTCATTTTAAATGCCTCCATATCAATTTGTTTTATCACACGGTATTATATCACGCCTTAATAAATATTGCAATACTCATTTTCAAATTTAATGGTTAATTACCGCCGCTTAGCCGTTGCAAACCACAACATATTGTGTTTTATGTAAAATTTAGCACTATTTTTGAAAATTATGTCAAAAAGTATTGAAAAGTTAAAAATCCGTGATATAATATATATGCTTAAAGATTTGAATATGGAGGAGTCCCATTTTTGGCTCTTCCTGATTGTCCGTATTTTTTTATGCGGTTTTTTCCGCATAGAATTTTTTTCGGTAACCTAAAAAACTAGATACGAGAATTCCATAAGGCAATTCGTACCTTTTTTTCCTGTATTCTAGTTTTTTAGAAAAGTACATACGGAAATCAAATCTTTAAGCAATCGTTAAAGG
>JAIDIR010000283.1 GCA_029052615.1 Clostridia bacterium
CACCCGCATCGGGTACGATATAACTTCCAAACCCCCCGCAACCATCGAGTGGGAGTGATAAAAAGTTGACAAAATCAAAATAAAATTATATAATATTAAAGTCGAACAGCTAATTAAGGCGTAGAAATTCTGACGAATTTCTGCGCCTTTTTATGCGCTTTTCGATAACTCGGGAGGCTTTTATGGAACAAGAAAAAAACGATTTTCTCGGCAATGAAAAACTGGGCAAGCTTATGCTTAAATTCTGCATACCGTGCATACTGTCGCTGCTCGTCAGCGCGCTGTACAATATCGTCGACCAGATTTTCGTCGGCAACAGCGAGCTGTCCGTTCTGGGCAACGCGGCAACGGGAGTAGTGTTCCCCATATTCATAATTGCGCAGGCGTTCGCATGGTGGATAGGCGACGGCTGTGCGGCGTACCTCAACATCTGCCAGGGCAGGGGCGAAGGCGAAAAATCGCACAAGGCGGTTGGCACGGGTCTGGTTTTAACCGTGGCGGTCAGCGTAATTTTAATCGCCGTGTTCTTCCCGTTAAAAAGACAGCTTCTTTCCACCTTCGGCGCGTCGTCGGAAAGTTTAGGCTACGCAATACAGTACTTCAATATAATCCTGCCGTTCTTCCCCGTATATATGGCTATGAATATGATGAACGCGGTAGTGCGCGCGGACGGCGCTCCCGGTTGGTCAATGGCTTCAATGCTGTCGGGCGCAGTAGTGAATATCGCCCTCGACCCCGCGTTTATATACGGCTGCAAGTGGGGTATGGCGGGCGCCGCGTGGGCAACGGTTATCGGTCAGTGCGTATCGTTTGTCATTGCGGTAATTTATTTCTTCCGCACCAAGACCTTCAAGCTTAAATTAAAGAGCTTTATCCCCGATTTCAAGGCGGTGTTCCCCGCAATAAAGCTCGGTCTGTCGTCGTTCATAACGCAGGTTACGATAGTAATAATTTCTCTCGTCTGCAACATTATGCTTGCAAAATACGGTGCAATCGATTTAAACGACCCCGATACGCCCATCGCGCTTATCGGTGTTGAAAGCAAGGTCTTTACCGTGGTTATCAATATAGTGGTGGGAATAGTGCTCGGCTGTCAGCCTATAATCGGCTACAATATGGGCGCAAAAAACTATGCCCGCATCAAGCGGCTGTACCTGTATATTTTGTCAAGCACTGTTGCAGTGGGGCTCGTATTCACCATATTGTTTGAAGCGTGCCCTTCGGCGGTAGTGGGCATATTCGGCAAACCCGACCCCGAGCAGGTCAACCCCGAAACGTACTGGCAATTCGGCAAAAAATTGTTCCGCATATTCTTAATGTTCGTAACGTTTACGTGCACCATAAAGATGTCGTCAATCTTCTTTCAGGCGCTCGGCAAGCCCGTGCTTGCAATCATTGCCTCGCTTGCGCGCGATATAGTTTGCTTCGTTCCGCTCGTCTGCACTCTGCCGCTTGCAATGGGTATAGACGGCTGTTTATGGGCGGCGCCAATTGCCGACGCGGTTGCAATGATAGTAACCGTAGCGTTGACAGTCGTGTGCTTTAAAGATTTGGACAAAAAAGCACTAATTTTGGCAGACTCTTGATTTTTTAAGGCGTATCTGCTATACTTAATTATCAGGACGATTTTGTATGGCGGATATCAGGAAACTGAAAAATTTAATCAACCCCAAGAAAAATGCGGACAAACAGTTTTACCTGGATTTGCTTGACGAGGACAAGCAAAGGGCGTGGGAGGACGGGCACGTTTCCGCAGTGCTTACCATGCTCAAAGTTCTGTACTTGAATAAGCTGGGCAGGAGGATAAAGGAGGCGGAGGAGGAAAAGTCCGCGCTCACCAATTCCCCCGATTACGACGCGGAAAAGTACAGGCGCGTGCTCGAGCTAAACGCGGAAATATCCGCCTGCAAACAGAAGCGGCAGACCTTTAAGTGTTTCTTTGACGAGCCGTATTTTGCGCGTATGGATTTGGTGGACGACAAGGACGGCTACAATTCATACTATATAGGCAAGCGCGGTGACGAGGGGCTGGAAATCGTCGACTGGCGCGCGCCCCTTGCAAGGCGGTATTACCAGAAGAGCAAGCTTGATTTTACCATAAACCAGTTCAACTACAAGCTGGTTCTGCGCAGGGCTATACGCACCAAGAGCGGCAGGGTGGAGGACTTTAAAAACGAATATCTTTCGGTCGGCGACAACCTTTCCAAGGAGGAAATAGCAGGGCGCGACGCCGCCGTGATCTTCGACCCGTTTTTAAAGGAAATTCTATCCTCGCGCAAGGAAAAGCAGGAAATCTGCGACATAATAGAAACCATTCAGGAAAAGCAGTACGAAATTATCACCGCGCCGGAGGACGCCGAATTTATCGTTCAGGGCGTTGCGGGCAGCGGCAAGACTATGATTTTGCTCCACAGACTTTCCTATCTACTGTACAACAACGAACAGCTTAAACCGGCGTCGGTGCTCGTCATAACGCCGTCGGACAGCTTCAACGCGTTCATTGACGAGCTTGCGCAAATTCTCGAGCTGGAAAGGGTAAAGACGGTCACGCTGGAAAGCTATTACTACCGACTTTTAAAGGGCTTCGGCATTGACCTTTCGGACAGGGTGGACGGCTTTGCGCCCGTCGACGGAAAGTATTTAAAGTATATTTATTCCGAAAATTTCGTTGCGGACGTGCGCAAGAAGCTTGAAAAAATTTATTCGGGTGTGCGCGGAATGTTGCCCAATGACGCCGGCGATGAATTCGTTACGGCAATTCTTAGCTCAATCGAAGAGCAGCAGAAGGAATACGAAAAAATCAAGAACGCGGGCTTGCGCGTGCGCAGGTGCGTGCTGGGTGAAATCAAGGAAAAGCAGGACGGCGGACTTTTTTACACCAAGCGTATGCGCGAGCTTTTCAATTGCGTAAGCGACGTAAAGGAGTTTCTTACCGTCAACCGCACGGACGACAGAATGGAGGGGTATTATTACTTCTACAAACAGCTGCTGTCGTTCTATAAATCGCTGCGCTTTATCCGCGCCCACGGCAAGCATATATGCCTTTCGGCGGCTAACGATCTGCGCGATTTGCGCGTCACCGTCGACAAGGAAATAGAGGATTTAAAGAGGTATAAACAGCGGCTCGGCGACAGGGTGGAATTCACCTATCCCGACAGAATAGAAAAGCGCGAACAGACCAAAAAGGAGATTGACGCGACCATATCGCTCGTCGAAAATATTGCCTCGGCGTTCGATATTATATGCGACTTTGCCGAGGTCGTGCGCGGCGAAAAGTACCTCGTAAAAATCGGCAAGTGCGAAAGCAAGGTCGAGCTTGCGCGCTTCTTCTACCGCGAGATAGTCAAGCCCGCAAAGCAGCGCTTCGGCGTGACTTCGGCAAAGCTTATAAAAAGCGACGCCTACGCAATCTGCCGTATCCTGACAGAACTTGGCTGTAAGCTGACCCCCGCGTATTCCTTCGTGTTCGTGGACGAAGCGCAGGACGTAGCGCCCGTAGAATACGATATTCTGCGCAGGGTAAACGCCTCGGCAAAGTTCAATATATTCGGCGACTTAAAGCAGAATATCACGCACTTCCGCGGCATAGACGACTGGGCTAAGCTCGGCTTGCCCGTAATGACTTTAGACCTCAATTACCGCAATACCAACCAGATAGTTTATTTCGTTTCGAACAATCTGGGCGTAAGTATGCAGGCAATAGGACTGGGCGGTGAGGAGGTTACAACCGTGCCGAGCCGCGGGATATCCTCATTCCTTGCGGACAAACAGGGCTTGCGCGCGGTCATAACCTCGGAAGAAAAGCTGTACGACTACGCCAAAAAGACCTACAATATAGTCAGGGAAAGCGGCAAGATATCCAAGAGCAAAATCAACCTTTTAACCGTCTACGAAAGCAAGGGGCTGGAGTTTACCGCAGTCGCCGTTGCGGACGGTGATATGACCGATAACGAGAAATATATCGCGTATACGAGGGCGCTTAAAGAACTCGCGCTCATAAGGTAGTTGGCGGGGCAATATGCGGCGTTCAACGCAAAATTTAATAAATTGACGGCGGCTTGTAAAAAAGCCGCTTTTATTATGCCGTAAACAGGCAATAATTACCTTTGAAAAGTTGAAAGTTCCGTCAGTTTGTGATATAATCGAAATGACGAAATTTACATCGAGAGGAAATCAGATGGCAGCAAACAAAAAAGCTAAACAGTTGCTTGAAACTTTGGATCTGGACGGAGAGCTTTTAAATTGCGTATCGTACGCTACGTACTATAACCGCATACCGCTTTTCACCTCCTTCAGGGTCGTCAACAACGGAGAGGAGGCGCTGGAAAACGTAGTTATTCAGGTTACGGGGTCCAACAAGCTCATTCTGCCCGCGCAGATAGAAATCGACCAGATTCCCGCCGAAAGCAGCATGGAGGTCAAGACGCCCTCTCTTTTAAACCCCAAGTACCTTGCGGATTTGGAGGAGGCGGAGGACTGCACCGTCACCGTAACGGTATGCTGCGGCAAGACGGTCATCTGCGATATAAGCTCACAGGTAAAGGCGGTGTCAATGGAAAGCTGGTCGGGCACTTCGGGCAATGCCGAAATGCTTGCCGCGTTCGTCCGTCCGCGCCTTTCCGACTGCCAGAAAATTCTGGCGGAGGCGGGCTTACAGCTTAAAACGTGGGGCTACTCCAAGGAGTTCAGCGGCTATTCGGGCAACGACAAAAACGCGCTTATGTACGCGTTCGCTTCAATGTTTTCCGCCGTCCGCAATCTCAATATTGAAAGGGAGCACGGCGGCGACGCCACCCAGCTTATCAGGGTGGGCAACCTTGCCGACCTGGTGCCCTCGCGCAAGGGCTCGCCCCTTTTGATGGCGGTATATATGGCGTCATGTCTGGAAGCGGCTAAATTCAACCCCGTAATTTTGGTTGGCAAAACCAAGATAGGCGTGGGCGTATGGCTGCACGAAAGCTGCTTCAATTCGCCTTTGCAGGACGATATGTCCGTAATCGAACGCTACGTCGCGGCGGGCGTAAACAACCTTGCCGTGGTTGACGTGGAGGATTTGTTCGCTCACAAAAACGCAAGCTTTGCAACCGCGTCGGCGCACTTTGCAACGCTGTTGCAGCAGGGCAAATTCGACTGCTGTATCGACGTAAAGCGCTGCCGTATCGGCGGCATATTCTCCATGCCCATAAAGGTGGGCGACGGCAAGTCCTACGAAATTCTGGGCGACAACCGCTATTCGTACGACGCCAAGCCCGAAAAGCTTATCGACGCGGACAGCCTGTCGTTAAAGCGCAAGGCTTCCAAAAACAGAAACTGGGAAAGAAGGCTTTTGGATTTATCGCTCAAAAACAACCTTCTTAACTTCCGCTATACGCGCGATTGCGTGCATCTGCTTCTTCCCGACTTAAAGACCTTTTTCAACAAGATAGAGGGCAGGAGCACGCTTACCCTGCTTGCCAACCAAAGCAAGATTGACGACGCTCTGTACTTCGGCACGGGCAACAAGGTCAAGACCCTTTCGGAGCTCGTTTCCATAGAGCTTAACTCGCAGATAGTGCGCTCCTATTCGGGCGAAAGCGGCTTGCAGGAGGCGGTGCAGACCCTGATAAGAAAGGGCAAATCCTCACGCGAGGAGGTGGGCGCAAACACCATATATCTTGCGTTCGGTTTCTTAAAGTGGAAGCACCCCGCCGACAAGGACTATATGTATGCGCCCATAGTGCTGCAGCCCGTCAATCTTAAAAAGACCAAGTCGCAGGGCGTTGCAATGGAGCTGGGCGACGACTATGCGGTAAACACCACGCTGCTCGAATTCTTAAAGCAGGAATTCGGAGTGGACATAAGGGGCATCGAGGACGAAAAACTCACCCCCGTGGAAATGCTTGCGGTGTTCCGCGCAAAGACGGCGAATATGAAGGGCTGGCTGGTTTACGAGGACGTTTACCTTGCCCAGTTCACCTTTGCCGGCTACGCAATGTGGCGTGACGTCAGGGATAATATGAGCCTTTACAAGCAGAATCCCATGATTGCCGGACTGCTTGAAAACACCAACAAATTTACCGACAATAAGTTGAGCGGCGCCAACGAGGACGACGCCAAGCCCACCGAGGTTTTAACGCCGCTTTCGTGCGACAGCTCGCAGTATTCCGCCGTGGCGGAATCGGGCAAGGGCACGACCTTCGTTCTGCACGGCCCTCCGGGAACGGGCAAGAGCCAGACCATAACCAATATAATCGCAAACGCGCTCGACGGCGGTAAACGCGTGCTTTTCGTCGCCGAAAAACAGGCGGCTCTGCAGGTCGTCAAAAAGCGTTTGAACGATATAGGCATAGGCGAATTCTGCCTTGAATTGCACAGCGGCAAGACGGTGGATAAGGGCGAAATAGTGCGCTCTATTGAAAACACGCTCTCGCTTAAATCGGAGTATGACGAAACAAAATTCACAGCCGACGGCGACGCTATACGCGAATACCGCGACACGCTTCACCAGCCGCTTTACGCACTGCACAAAAAGCGCGGGCTGGGTGTTTCGGTCTACGACGGTATAGTCAACTATCTGCAAAACGCGGCGGCGCCCGAGCTTGTAAATATCGAAAGCACGTTCTACGACAATCTTACCGCAAAGAAGCTTGCCGAGTATGAAAATATGCTTTTAACCGCGCAGGCGGCGGCAAGGGAGTGCGGCGGCGTATACCGTTCGCCGTTTGCTAACGTCAACGTCACCGAGTGCGACGAAAAGGTCAAGCGCTCCGTGCTCTATTCGGCGGAGGTGGTCGTTGCCGAGCTTCAGCACCTCAAAAATTACCTCGCGCTCTTCTTAAACACCTTCAATCAGAAGATAAGCACGTTCACCTCCAAAAAGCTAAACAACCTCGTGCAGATAGTTAAAAAGCTTTCGGGCGGCGATCTGAACGTTTTCTTTACCTGCGACGAAAGGGAGTTCTACACCTTCTACAACGCCAACCTCAGATACGACGCGGGCGTTAAAAACTGGATGAACAAATTCAAGGCGCTTGCCGACGTTTCCAAGTTTGCCAACGTCATCGACGAAGAGATAGAAAAGTGCAACGGCGACTATCTCGCTTCCCGTCCGCTCACGGTAATCGTCAAGCGCATAAACCACCTTGCCAAGCCGCCTTTGAAGGAGGGCGAGGAGCTTGAATGGGTAAAAGCCGCGCTGGAAATCGAGCAGGATAAACGCAGAATTCTTACCCATACCAAGCTTGCATCCAACTTCGTGGGAATAACGGGCGGCATCAACGACAAGAAAAGGGACGATTTCCTTGCGCCGCTGTATAACTTCCACGAGCTGTGCGGCGGAGTGTTTATGGACTACAACGCCGACGCGTTCAACTCGGTATGCGCAAAGGCTTCGGACGGTCATTTAAAGCCGCTTTTCGCGGGCTTGCTGGGCGCCGCCAAGTCGTTCACGCAGAGCTGCGATTACTTCTCCGACACGGTGGAGGCGAACCAACAGCTCATTTCGGACGAGGATATATACGACTATTACTATGCAAAGTGCACGGCGCTTATCGACAATATCGATATGCTTCCCGCGTGGGCTATGTACAAGGCGACGGCTAAAAAGCTGAACGACAACGGACTTACTTTCATAACCGACGCGCTGGAAAGCGGACAGATAAGCGGCGAAAAAATTCTTTCGGCGTTCCGCAAAAACGTTTACAGAAATTTCGTCCAGAAGAACATTCCCGCCGACCCCAGACTTTCGGGCTTTTCGGCAACCGTGCTGGACGAAACGGCAAGCAACTTTTCGCAGATATTGGAAGAGTTCACCAAGCTCACGCGCGACAAAATCCGCCACGACCTCATTTCCCGTCTGCCGGGGGAGGAAACGGAGGGCGCGCTCGCGCTCGAGCTTATGTCCTTCCGCCGCCAGACCAAGGGCAACCCGCGCGGGCTTAACCTGCGCACGCTGCTCGGCGAAATTCCCGAGCTTTTAAAGGTGGTCGCGCCCTGTATGCTTATGAGCCC
>JAIDIR010000284.1 GCA_029052615.1 Clostridia bacterium
ATACTCACGCCCTTATTCTGTGTTGCACTTTTGTGCGGCGCAGTTTTTTCATTTTTAAAAACGGATAACAAGGTAAGTGCAAGTGCGGCTGTTGCCGTAAAACAGTCTGTGTTTACGGGTGGGGTTGTAGGTACGTATGGTAAAATAGAACAAAGCCCTACGGGCTTAAGCTATGCAACCATTGCCGATACGTCTACCAACCTTGCTTCTAGCGCGGCGTCCTTGTCTTTCACCCCCGGTACTGGTGCGATGTCCGCTTCGTCAGTAAAATATAGCAACAACTATGCCTATGTCGGCTATATATCTTTCCAAGCCGATATCGTAGTGCCCGCATATACCGAATATAAAGTAACCTATGAATTTAATCTTGGCATAACGGCAACAAGGACCGGTACTACTAAAACCGGCGTTAAGACGGAACTTCTCTATTTCGGTGATTCGGAACACGGCGGTTCGAATCAAACTTCAAGTTTAAGCTTTTGCTGTGATGCCGCTTCGGGCAACGCTGCGTATAGTCAGAAAATTTTGACAGGTTTTACCAACCCGTCTGTCAATGCCTCTGCGGTAGTCACTATACCCGAAATTACTTATACCAACAATACGGGCGACCCTTTGCCCTGTACTGCGTATTTCGGCTTTGATTCATCTAATAGTCATAGCGGCACCAGCGCCGGTAAAGCAACTGTTAACACCTCGCTTTCTTTGAAGAAAGAAACGGTAGTTGCCACCGAGCTGACGGAACCTTCGGTTGACGTCAAATCAATCACGTACGACGGCTCTGACCATAACTTTACTTTTACGTACGATACTCTGCGCACGAGTGTAACCAAAGCGGAATACGTAAACATGGCGGGCACTAAAACTACGACTTATAATAAAGCTACTTCGACTGGCACAAATCCGCTCGATTCAAGCGGCGTAATGACGGCAAAGGAAGCGGGCACCTACACGCTGTATTTTGATATAAACGCCGATTGCGGAGCGGTGTGGGATACTACAACCAACGACCAGGACACGAAGGCGGTAAGCTTTACTATTAAGCCAATAGAGCTTGACGTACCGCAGACCGTTACCGCTGATTACATCGGCGGTGACCTGACTTTAAATTCTGTTACCCCCAAACCGGCGTGGTACGATAACTTACTATACACCGATAAAGATATTATGACGGTTTCGCCTGCAAAGGTAAAGGATGCAAACGAAAGCGGTCACACCGTTACGGCTACGATAGTATCGCAAAATTACGTTTGGTCTGATAATGGAAGCAACTCTTCCGCTTCGCGCACTTTTGCCTTTAAGGTAAACAGAAAGGCGCTCACCATTGAGTTTGAAGAAAAGGACGGACTGAAGGTTGCAAAATTCAGCGACGAAAGCGAGATATTTACAAGCGACAAGGACGGTACGGGTACGCCTACGTTTACGCTTAAAACCAAGTATTACGAGGCAGGTTCAAGCCCCAGCAGCGCGGTTGACAGCCCTACTGGCACGGGCAGTTGGGTCGCATTGGCGGTGCTTGACGGCACGGGCTCAGCCAACTATAAGTTAAAAAACGATACGCAGGCGTTCACCTCTACTAAAAAGCAGGTTGCTTATCCTACGGTAAGCGGAAGCGCAAGCGCGGAGTACGACGGTACTTCGCAGGAATTTACCTTAACGGGATACGACGGCGATATAATGAGCTATACCGTTCCTAAGGGTGCGGACGGCTTTGACGGCGAAACCTTAATGGTGACCAACGCAGGTACGTATGCGCCCGTGTTCACTCTTAAAAATACTACTCTGTACGAGTGGAAGGGTACGGCGCCGTCGGTGGAAATTACGCCCAAGCCCGTCTTAATCAATTCGGACAGCGCAAATGAAACCGAGTGGCAGAAGAAGACGGAAACCACGCTTACCTTTGACGTTCCTACGTCGCTTTGTCCGGGTGATTCAACACTTAAATTCGAAGCATATTATTCGATTAACGGCGGCGACCCCGTGGCGGTCCCTGCAAAAGATATTTCGGTCAGCGGCAAGACCTGCACCGTTACAATCGGCAAGGGGTATGCAAAGGGCAATTTTGAGCTGACCGTAAAGGTTGCGGACGGCGAAAATTATTCGGGTACTTGTACGTACAATTTTGAAATTACGGCGCACGGGCTCAGCCTCGGCAGCAACGATATTAAGTGGACGATTGACGGTAATACGTACGTTGCCAACGATTATGACGACGGAAGCGCCGTTTTTGAGATGGAGTACACGGGAAAGCCGCTGGATTTGACTAACGTCAGCGTTAATTTCAGCAGTGCTTCGGACGCGCCTTATCTTGAACAGGACGGCGATTTGACCGGTACGTTTATAGGTGCCGTGAACGTCGATACTTATACCGCGACTTTTAAAATTAAGCCGAAGAGCAGCGAAGAAGTTTGCTCGGACGGACCTTTCACTTTGACGATTAAAATCGTTCCCAAGAAGCTTGATTTTTCGAAAGCCGAGTGGGAGTACAGCAATGACGGCGGTTCGACGTGGACCAAAATTACGGCAACGAATAAGCCCTCGTACACGGGCGACCCCATAACCGTACGCATTTCGCCCGACTATATGAAGAGCTTAGGACTTGACCTCGAAAACGGCGACTACACCGAAACGTACACGGCGCTCAGCGACCCCACGGAGCAAGGCTCAAAGACGACTACCGTCGATTTGACCATTAACAACGGCAATTACACGACGGCGGACGAGAGCGGTTACGAGAATATTACTTATAACTGGGAAATTACTGCGCGTGCGTTGTCTTATACCTGGAGCGGCACGCAGGCGGTGGAAGTAGGCGCTAACGCGTTCGAATTCCCCGCAATCGAGTTTGAAGACAAAAAGGATTATTCGCAGTATTACGACTATATTTATACCGTTAACGGTACGGACTACACGCTTGAAGAACTCAAGCAATATATAGCGGATAATTGGTCTGATACAACGCCCGTCAGCGGTACGGTGCGCGTACAGTTGAAGAGCGGCGTAACGCAAGTCAACATAAATTCAACCAGCCGCAGCTTTACGACCGGTGCGCCTAAGACCGCGCTTACCGTTGAAGTGACGGGCAGCGGCGCGGAGTACGGCAAGGTCGCTTTTGTCCTCAGCGTTACCAAGGGTATAGCGGACGAAAGGGCGCGTACTACGGTTAGTATATCGGGCGGCGCGCTTAGCGAGGCGAAGATATTTGGCGGCAACGACCCCGAACTGGTTGCGTTCGTTAACGGTCTGGGCGTTGGCAATTACGTAATTACCGTCAGCCTTAAAGCGGGCAACGAAGATTCTTACGTGCTGACCAAGAGCGTTTTCGACTTTGAAGTTTTGGTAAGAAAAATTGTCGTTCCGCAGGTCAAGGGCGATATAACCTTTAACGGCGAGTATATCAACGTGGTTGATTATCTGGACGGCAATTACAACGCAAATATAATGAATATTGAAAGCGGCAAGGAGAATAAGGCAGCGGGAAGCTATACCGTAAAGTTCAAGCTTGTCAGCAACAACTATATGTGGGTAGAGCCTGCAAGCGCCGAGCCTGCCAGCAAGTTGCTTGCAAAGGCGTTGTTTACCAATGAAATAAGCATAAACAATCCCGAGCTTACCGCAACTTTGGGCTGGACGATAAACAAAATTGTGCTTGCAACGGACGGCTGGAATTTGAAGAGTAAGACGGGCGCAAGCCTTAACGCTTTGGCGGATTATCAAAATATGATTACCGCAAACGGACTTGACATTGCTATCGCTTACAGATATTACGACACCAACGGCAACCTGTTAGAGGAGCCTGTTTTGAAGGGCGGCGATAAGTATATAGTTGAAGCCTACCTCGTAGGCGAGGACGCGGCGAACTTTGAGTTTGTCGACGGCACGGACGAATTAAAGTCCATATCCGCAAGAAAGGACTATACGGTGCCTCAAAGTGCGGCGGCGGCATTCTTCGGAAGTGCATTGAGCTTTGCAAAAGCCAACTGGCTGTGGCTGGTCATCGCGGCGGTAGTGCTGTTGTTCCTCATAATTCTTATCTGCATAATTGCGAGCGCAAAGAAGAAAAAGCGCAAGCGTGAGGAGCTTGCCGAACAGCGCAGGCTGGAAGAAAAGGAAGAAAAGAAGCGCGAGCAGGAGGAACGCCGCTTAGAACGCGAGGAGCGTATGGCAAGGCTTTCTCAGCAGCAGGCTATGCCCCAGATGATGATGCCGCAAATGATGCAGATGCCTCAGATGCAAATGCCTCAGCAACCTCCCCAGTACGCACCCCAGCCGCAGGGTCAGCCCGCGGCGGCAGGCAGCGGAACGGTAAGCGAAGCGCAATTCCTGCAGATGCAGGCTGAATTGAAAGCCGAAATTTCGGCGTTGAAGGCTGAGCAATCGGCAAAGGAAATTGCCGCTTTGAGAGCCGAGGTTGCAATGCGTGACGACATAAGCGTGCTGCGCAGCGAGGGCGGCAGGCAGATGCAGGGTGGAATGAACGTTGAAGCCATGACCGAAATTATGACTATGGCGCTTAAAAACGTGCTTGCTTCGGCGGCGCCCGCACTTGCGGCGCAACCCGCACAGCCCGCTCAACTGACGGACGGCGGCGCGCCTACGGCAACGCCTAACGCACCCACCCAGATTCCGCCCGACGCGGTTATGACCACGGTCACGACTACCAAGATAGACACGACCAAGAAGCCCGGGCAACCCGCAGACAGAGCGGCGGCGACCGCACCCGCAGGAAGAACGGTGGTGCGCAACTTCGTAGCTCCCATGCCCGTTGACGACGGCAGGGTATTCGACGTGGGCGGCTTCTACAAGCCCGCCGATCCCATAACCGACGGAATTGAAAACCTGCTTGGTGAAGAGCCTGAAAAGAAAGAATAAAAAAAGAAGCCCCGCGCACCCAGTGCGCGGGGCTTTCACATTATATCATTTCTTATCGTCCTTATTCGTGCCGTCGTTTTCCAGCGAATTGACGGTATATTCAATCTTGGGATTTGCTTCAAGCACGGCGTCAATAAAACTTTCGTACCATTCCTGCTTGACCACGACCACAATAAATTCGCCGCTTTCGAAATGCACGGTCAGCTTGTTGGTCTTTCTGTCAAGCACGACCTCCTTAATCTTTTCCACGTCGTACTTGCTGACGATAAGCCCGAACTTGGTCTTGAAAAACTTGCCCTCGACCGAGTATGACGAAAACAGCAGAATACTTAAAAGCAGCACGAACAGCACGACGGTAACGACGAACATCAGCACGTACTGTAAAATGGGGTACACGGGGTCCGCGGCGTGGCTTATGCCGTTGCGTATGCAATAAAAAAGGTTAAGCCCGAATCCGCCCGCGCACAGCACCATACCCAGTATCATAAGCGCTTTCATAAGCGGCGTAAACTTATATTTAAAAGTTTTCATACCGCTATTATAACCGTAAACGCGCCAAAACGCAACCCGCGCGGCGACAAATTTTAAATTCCTGCCAATAACGGTTGAAAAAAAATGCGTTTTATTGTAGAATATATTCGTACACACTCACGGAGGTTATCTATGATTAAACTTATCAAAGGCGGCGTTTACTATATGGGCGGCACGCTCGTCAGGGAAAACTACGCTTTTATGGTGGAGGCGAAAAAGCAGAAAGCCATTAAGGGCACGCTTGCGTATTCGATTTTGAAGAGCCATAACAAGGGCGATAGCGAGAACCTGAAAATCTCTTTCGACGCGCTTGCATCCCACGACATAACCTACGTGGGAATTATCCAGACGGCAAAGGCTTCGGGACTGAAAGAATTTCCCGTGCCTTACACGCTGACCAACTGCCACAATTCGCTGTGCGCGGTGGGCGGCACCATCAACGAGGACGACCATTTATTCGGCTATTCGGCGGCTAAAAAGTACGGCGGCAACTACGTTCCCCCGCACCTTGCCGTCATTCACCAGTACATGCGCGAGGCGGAGGCAGGTTGCGGCAAAATGATTTTGGGCTCTGACAGCCACACGCGTTACGGCGCATTCGGCACCATGGCTATCGGTGAGGGCGGACCCGAGCTCGTAAAACAGCTTCTCGGTCAGACCTACGACGTCAAGCGCCCCGAAATTATCGCGGTCTACTTAAAGGGCAAGCCCAAAAAGGGCGTAGGCCCCCACGACGTTGCAATCGCGCTCGTCGGCGCGACCTTCAAAAAGGGCTTCGTCAAGAATAAAATTCTGGAATTTATCGGCCCCGGAATAAAGAACCTTTCAATGGACTTCCGCAGCGGCATCGACGTTATGACAACCGAAACGACTTGCCTTTCCAGCATATGGGAAACGGACGAAACCACGCGCGAATTTTTCAGAATTCACGGCAGGGAGGGCGACTTTAAGGAGCTTCACCCGACCGACCCCGCGTATTACGACGGCGCGGTAGTCATCGACCTTTCTAAAATCGAACCCATGATTGCGCTTCCGTTCCACCCGTCCAACGCGTACACGATACGCGAGGTCATAGACAACGCGGCGGATATACTTTCCGAAGTGGAAAAGGCGGGCAACAAGTTAAAGGGCGAGGGGGCAAAGCCTTACCGCCTTCTCGACAGAATTAAGGACGGCAAAATTCACGTCAGTCAGGGCGTAATTGCGGGCTGTGCGGGCGGCACTTACGAAAACGTTGCCGAAGCCGCCGAAATCCTGCGCGGCAAAAACTGCGGCAACGGCGAGTTCCTGCTCAACGTTTATCCCCAGTCTCAGCCCGTTTACAAGTGCCTTGTTGACAACGGCTATATTTCCGCGCTTATGGGTGCGGGTGCAATCTGCAAAACGGCGTTCTGCGGTCCCTGCTTCGGCGCGGGCGACACCCCTGCGGACAACGGCATTTCCATTCGCCACACCACGCGCAACTTCGAAAACAGGGAGGGCAGCAAGCTTGGCGAAGGTCAGCTTGCGGCGGTTGCGCTTATGGACGCGCGTTCGATTGCGGCAACGGCGGCAAACGGCGGCGTTCTGACCCCCGCAACCGAGGTCGAGTATACCAAAAAAGTCAAAAAGTATTATTTCGACGGCGACATTTACAAACACCGCGTATATCACGGCGCAGGCAACCCCAAGCCCGAAGAACAGCTTATTTACGGCAACAATATTGCCGACTGGCCCGAACAGCTTCCCCTTGCGGACAACCTGCTTATTTGCGTTGCCTCGGTCATAAACGACGAGGTTACGACCACGGACGAGCTTATTCCCTCGGGCGAAACTTCGTCTTACCGTTCCAACCCGTTAAGGCTTGCCGAGTTTGCTCTTTCGCGCAAGGACCCCGCTTACGTTGGCAGGGCAAAGGCAATCAAGGCGGAGGAAGAGGAGCGCAGGGCAAGCGGCGCGTTAAGCAAGGAAATTCTTGAAAAAGTGGGTATTAAGCTTGCAAAGGACGTTATGCTTGGCAGTGCGGTAGTTGCAAAAAAGCCGGGCGACGGTTCCGCGCGCGAACAGGCGGCTTCCTGCCAGCGCGTGCTTGGCGGCGTTGCCAATATCGCTTTGGAGTACGCAACCAAGCGTTACCGTTCCAACCTGATAAACTGGGGTATGTTGCCCCTCGTGTGCAAACAGTTCGACTATAAGACGGGCGATTATATATATAT